>CAUJKL010000820.1 GCA_963204995.1 Planctomycetota bacterium
CGTAATCGCCAGGCCTGCTCCAATTGTGACAGTAGGAGTTCTTGGGGAGTGAGCTTGGCGGGAGCCGCTTTCTCGTTCTCGGCAGGCTGTGACTCTGGGCTCACGCCAGCCCCGGCATTTCCCGGCTGCGTTTTCGCCGCACTGGCTTCGGACTCCGCTGGCTGCTTCGTGGTGGCTGGTTTGTCGATTGGCTGGGCGGCGGCTTCCGTCGGGCTTTGTTTGTTTCCGGCAGTCGCTTGCATCATCGCCAACGTCGGTACTCGCCCGAGCGGCCACAATCGCACCGCGGTTTTGTCGCTTTGCTGCTTTTCGCTCGGTTCGCCTTTCTCCTCGATTGCTTCAGTTGGTTCTGGGGCGGGTGCTTTTTCGATACCGGTGACGTCCGTCAAACGAAGCCGGTTCGTGTTCAGATCTCGCGATGGCGGAATGTACCCCACGCCGGCTTGCAGCAGGACGGGAGTCTGCTGGACGTCTAACTTCGAGTCGATCAAGGTTGCACACCCCACGCGAACGTACTCGTACAACTCGTACAGAGTGACAAACAGGTTACCATCGCCAACGCCCGAGCTATCGGCCGCCCCCGCCAATCCGTCGACCAAGCACTTCCCAAACAGGCTCTGTCGGTCCCCGTACGAAGTCGTACTCACTTGAAATGGCCCCGAGGGCAGCAGTACGAAGAGGTTGGAATCCTTGTTGAGTTTCTTCACATCGGCTTCCAGCAAACGAACAAATTCGTTCACAACCAGACCTAATCGCGGGTCGACGTCGACGCTGGTGGAATCGAGCACGATCAGTTTCACTCCTTCGCCGGCACTCGCGACATTTTCAAGCAGGTCGGAGACCGCATGCCGCCCCTCGGATGTTGCACCGGGGGTGAGAAAGTCACTGTGTGTCAGATAAGCTTTGCCGTCGTGTGAGATCCCAGGGGAACTGATATACAGGATCAAGTTGTCGCGCGGCTTCGCTAACAGGGTTCGTACTTTGGGGCCCACCTGATCCGCGAAGTCCGAGTTGTCTCGGATATCGGTCCAGACGTCGCGCGTCCTCAGGATCTCGACCTCAAGCAGTCGCTGAACGTCGTTACGCGCAAAAGGCGTTGTCGAGACACGGCGGTTGGTGGGCACTTCGATAACGGCCAGATGAGCGTTTCGGTATCCGGTTCCCCGCATCGCCCACCAGTACAGCCCCACTAATCCGAGCAGCAATAGCGTCAGGAAAATGATGTACGGCTTCCTCGATCCTGCGGCTTTCGATGAGGACTTGGCATACCGCCAGGAGCGTCGCCCCTCTTTCCCGTCACGGCTTGCCCTGGGGCTCATATTCGTTCTCTCCACACTCGGCAAAAATAATCGTGATCAGGAGTTCAGCTGCGTCCGGGCGCTCGCTTAGATCGTCATCGTTGAAGTGCATGCCGATGGCCTGAGTTTACCAAACGAGACACCCGATAACAGAGCCAAGGCCAAGATCGTCACGAGGAGTTAGGCAGCGGCTGGTCGAGTTCACGGAGAGTCCGCGCCGGATTCGCGAAAATGGAGCCACTCCGCTCTTGTGCCTCGCTCGCGCCTGCCTCGTCGCACTTTCCGCAAGCTTTACCGAGTCCTACACTTGCGGAATTCGCTGAGCATGTTATTCCTATTAACGTCCATGATGATAGGTGCCAAGTCGCTGTGAGGCACGGTGGCTCATTTGGGCGTGTCAGGTATTACCACAGGTTCGGCTCTGCATGCGTTACTTACCAGTACATTGGTCCGAGGGCATGTTCCTTCGGCCTCAGCACTTCCAGGCGGCGGATCGCCATTGGAACGAGCTGATTCGAACGTCGCAGCGTTGGGACTCCTACTACAACTACGGTGTTCAATCCATCGAGATCAGCACCGAGGCGTTGACGAACTATCAGGTCGAGATCACCTCCTGCCACGCGCGCATGCGCGACGGCACACTCGTGGTGCTCGACGCGGGGAACGAACCGGATCGCGTCGGTTTGAAAGAGGCGTTCAAAAACGAATCCGAGGTTCTCGTTTATCTGGCGATTCCCAAACTCTCGCTGGGCAGGCCCAATGCGGCAGTCGCTGGCGGTTCGGGCGATCAACGTTACGCGACCACGACACTGCCCATCCCCGACGAAGCCGCGGGTGGCAACGATCAAGAAATCAGTTTCCGTTCGTACAACGTCCGGCTGATGTTGTCGACTCAAGACCTGGCCGGCTTCGAGGTGTTACCCGTCGCCCGCGTCAAGCGAGCCAGCGAGGGCGAGGCAACGCCGCAATTAGACCCGGATTACTTTCCACCGATGCTGTCGACTTCGGCTTGGCAACCGTTGGGGTTGGGAGTCGTACGCGGAATTTATGACGTCATCGGTGAGAAAATCGAGGTGCTCTCGGAGCGGGCAGTCCAGCGCGGGATGACGCTGGCCAGCCAAGAGCCCGGCGACCTCGAAGATCTGATGATGCTCACGGCACTGAATCAGGCTTACGGTTCGCTCGGTTGCCTGGCGTTCGCTTCCGGCGTGCATCCGCTGACCGCCTACACCGAATTATGCCGGATCGTGGGGCACCTCTCGATCTTTGATCCCAGTCGTCGCGCTCCCGAAGTGCCTCGCTATGACCACGATGATTTGGCGAAGATTTTCAAGTGGGTTCGAATCCAGATCGAGCGATTGATTGGCTCGCGGAAGAAGCTCGACTACGCACAACGATTCTTCATCGGTACCGATCGTGGCATGGAAGCGGCCCTGGATGCCGAGTGGTTGCATTCTGGCTGGCAGTGGCACGTCGGTGTGAAAGCCGACTCGGCAACGGAGCGCGAGATTCGCGAGTTGCTGCAACCAGGAAAACTTGATTGGAAGCTCGGCAGTAGCCAACAAGTGGACCTGATCTTCAAACACGGGATTCCCGGTGTCGTATTGAAACCGCTGGATCAACCTCCGCGAGCGTTGCCCGCCCGACAAGGCTGGGTGTTCTACGAATTACGCCGCGATCCCGACAACGCCGCCTGGAAGGACGTCCTGGCGACCCAAACGCTGGCGATGCGTTTTACGGAAGACTTAATCAGCAACCTGGCCGAGCTGAAAGGACAGCGGAAGTTGGAGGTATCGGCTTTCGGTAAACGTAACGTGCTCGAATTCGCCCTCTTTGCTGTGCCGACTCAAACATGACGCCAAGCTTCGCAGCCGCAGTCGATCCGGTTTTTCTGCACGTACTCGGTCTCCTCGAGCGCATTAGCAATTCGGAGCGTACGACAGCGAGCGAAGAGCGTGTTGCCATCAACAACGCACTCCGCGACGCCGAGGCTCAACTCGGACAAAAGCAAGATTGGGAACTCGCCAAGTACGCGCTAGTAGCCTGGATCGATGATGTCCTCCTGGAGGCCCCCTGGGAAGGCCGCAAGTGGTGGAACGAGAACGCACTCGAGGTCGAACTCTTCAACACGCGAGACCGAGCCACAACGTTCTATACCAAGGCCAAGGACGCCGCGGCCATGACTCGCCGCGATGCGCTGGAGGTTTTCTACGTCTGTGTCGTACTCGGTTTTCGCGGCTTGTATCGCGACCAAGCTTCGACCTTCCTGGCCTCTCAGTTGGGTCTCCCTCCGGATTTGGAAGGTTGGGCCAAACAGGCCGCTAAGTCGATTCAGCTGGCCCAGGGTCGACCGTCGATCACCGAAGCACCGCGTCAAACCGACGAGGGCGCGCCGCCACTGGAAGGTAAGTATCGGCTGGTCGGTGCTGCCTTGATGGGCGTCGTTTTGACAGCCGTGGCCGCACTGATCTGGCTATTCTTTCTCGGTGGCTCGTGGGGAGGCACGGCGGCGTGAGTTTCATCAGTCAATTCATCGCCTTCCTTCTGACGCCCGTCCGCTGGATCTTGGCGCTGCCGATGTGGGTGGTTTCGACGCCGCGTCGCGTGATGGGACTCTCGTTACCGGCCCGTGCCGCCTTGTTCGTGGCCGTCGTTCTCTTCGGTCTTGTACTAACCGTCGTGATCTCGGTGGCCCTCAATCCTGATGGCCTCGCGGAGCTGAGAAACTATGTCCAGCGACCGCTTTTCTACATGGCTGTCGGATTATCGATCGTGATTCCCATCATCGTGTTCTTTTGGCTGCGATTGTGGCTCGAAGGCGATGTCTCGCGATTTCCCGATATCGATGAGGCGTGGAACGCGGGAATGGCGGCACTTCACGAGCAGTCCATTGACATCGGCGCGATCCCCTTGTTTCTCGTACTGGGGCTGTCCGACGAAAAGACCTGCAAATCAGTCTTCTCCGCATCGAGCCTGGACTTGCTGGTCCGCGACGTCCCAGCAGGCCGATCGCCGCTTCGTTGGTATGCCGATGAAAAAGGCATCTATCTTGTCTGTTTGGACAGTTCGCGGTTGAGCAAGCTGCACACCTTTGGCGGGAGTACGGGCGGACCTAGCACAGGCCACTCGGACATCCGGAGTACGATGCAACCAGCCGGAGACATCCGCGGAACGATGGTTGCTGGCGGATCGATCCGAGGCTCCGTAGCACCCGTCGCCAACGATAACGATGCCCCCGACGCCGGCGCGATGTTGCGCGGCACGCTGGTGCCGGGCGGTGCCTCCGGGGGCGGTGGTGGACACGCTCCTGTTCCCAGTTCCGGGTCGAGCCTGCTTTCTCGACAAGATGCCGAGAATCAGACCGAGCGTTTGGAGTATGTTTGCGAGTTGCTGTCGCGCGCTCGTACACCCGTCTGCCCGCTCAACGGTGTGTTGGTCGCAGTCCCCCTGCAATCGGTCCAGAACGTTATGGTCGCCAAGGACATTCCCGGCGCTGCACGCAGTGATCTCGACACGATCCGCGACGCGACGAAGCTCCGCGCGCCGGTGACCGTCATGGTCTCGGGCATGGAAGCGGAAAGCGGTTTCTGCGAACTCGTGCGTCGAGTTGGCACAACCAAAGCCAAGGCCAATCGTTTCGGCAAGGGCTTTAACGTCTGGAATCCACCGACGGAAGAAAATATGGACGCCTTTTCGTCGCATGCCTGCGGTGCGTTCGAGGATTGGGTGTACAGCTTGTTCCGAGAGCGTGATGGGTTAAGCAAGCCACCGGGAAATGCCAAGCTGTATACCTTATTATGCAGGATCCGCAGCCAACTCCGTGTCCGATTACGGAGCGTTCTCTTGCATGGCTTCAGCTTCAGCCGCGGCGATCAAAAGAAAGAGGACGTGCCGCTGTTGTTCAACGGCTGTTATTTTGCCGCTACCGGCGACACACCGGATCGTCAGGCATTTGTGAAGAATGTGTTCGAGAAGATGATCGATATGGAAGAGGAGCTGGAGTGGATGCCCGAAGCCATACGAGAGGATGATCGCTACCACCAACTCGCCCAAATCGGAATGTTCATCGACGCCGCGCTCGTACTTGGTATCGTGGGCATGATCGTGTGGAAGATTTTTTACGCCTAGTCCGCTTCGTCGTTCAACCGCCACCCGGCGGAGCGCGTGTGCGTGGCGGTGCTGTTCACGAAGCATTTTCCGCGCCGCCGCGGTTAGAATGAGCTGGAGACCCCCAACATGTCGACCGGAGCTTTCGGACGCGACGACACTCGCGTTGGCGAGAACTTAGAGGGCCGTGAAACAGCCAAACCTGGGGCGCGAGAACTGCTCGACGAAGTGCTCCAGGAGACGCTCTCGGTCGTGAGCGACTCCGCCCCGCTTAGTACCGAAGACCTTCACAAGCTGATCGACGTCGTCCGCCGACATGGCGACAGAATCGAGGAAGCTGGCGTCTTCGACCTTGTTCAATGCTTGCTGGGAATGCGTTTTGGCGGTCTAGCGAAGAACAAGTTACATTGGGACAACGTCGCCCTCGAGATCACCCACAGTCTGCTTGAAGACCCGCCGAGTGATGAGCGGTTGCGCCGGTTTTGGACGCGATTGTATGAGGCTGCGGGATGACAATGGCAGCTGAATCCCCCAAGGCGCTGATTGAAGAAGGCCAGGCGCTGGTACATTCGCTGGCCACGAAGATCGCTCGCAATCTCCCGATCCGAGTCGACTTGGACGACCTGATTGCCTACGGCCAAGTCGGACTGGCAGAGGCGGCTCGCCAATTCGATCCAAGTCGGGGAACACAGTTCACAACCTTCGCATACTACCGCATTCGAGGGGCTATTTTCGACGGCGTTTCGAAAATGAGTTGGACCAGTCGGGCTCGCTATGCCCGATATCGTGCCGAGGAAATGACCAACGAAACACTGGCCGAGGCTCACGAGTCCAATTCCGCCGACCTTCCGCTTGCGGAGGAAGCACGCTGGTTCCGCAATGTCACCGAGAAACTGGCCGTAATCCAGCTGGTTTCCGTCTCTGACGACGGCGAAACGGGACTCCGAGCCTCGGCCATCGAAGATCCTGGCATGTCGCCTGCGGCCTCGGCCGCCGGGCGCGAGCTGAACAAAAAGTTACATGAATTGGTCGACAAACTGCCCGGACCCGAACGCAGGCTGATTCGCACCGTATATTTCGAGGGGGCGACTTTGCAAGAAGCCGCCAATCGGCTGGGAATCAGCAAGTCGTGGGCTAGCCGTTTGCATGCAAAAACACTGGAAGAGTTGGCTCGACTGCTTCGCAAGATCGGTGCCGACTAAGTCTTGGAACGTGGAGAGCTAAGTATGGCGTCGCCGGAAATACTAGATTTTGTCAGCCTGTTGCGGCCCATTTCGGACGAGTCGCCCTCGGGCGTGGAACTCAAGCAGGATTCGGCGGGAAGCGCGTTGTACTATCAGGTCAAAGACGGCCGAGACGCCGCAGCGACCGCCGAGCGTGCCCTGGCGAAATTCGCCATGCTCAGCGACGAGGAAAGGGAGGCTGAAGCCGCACCATCGGCACCTGATTGGCGAACCGTTTTGCAATTATCAACCGACGTGTTGTCGCAGCACTCAAAAGATCTGTGGGTCGCCGCCTGGGCGATCGAAGCGCTGTGCCGTCTTCACGGCTTTGCTGGCCTGCGCGATGGATTCCGTCTGACTCGCGAGTTGGTGGAAGGCTTCTGGGACGGGATTCATCCTGCACCCGACGAAGAAGGCTATCTCACCACCGTCGCACAATTGACGGGCTTGAACGGTGATGATTCTGACGGTGCGCTGATCGCGCCGATCGATAAGATTCCGTTGACGGACGAGACTTCGTTCGGTCGGCTAACCAGCGCTCAATACAAAGACGCGGCGGACGGCAGGGGCGAAATTTCCCTCGATATATTCGACAAAGCCGCACTGGAAACCTCCCCGGAGTTCTTTCAGGAACTTGTGGATGACATCACACAAGCCCAGGCGGAGTTTGCCGCGTTGACGGCGGCCCTGGAAGAGAAGTGTGGCGAGAGTCCGGACGGCTACTCGGCTGCTCCGCCGTCATCGCAAATCAGTGGGGCGTTGCGCGATTGCTTGGATCGCCTGAAGAGCATCGCACGCAACCGGCTCGGGCCGCAAGAGGAGACCGACGACGCCGAGGCGACCGGCGAGTTGGTGGAAAGAGGGGGGGCCGTCCCCTCGGATCGGAAGACCATGACGCGCGAGGACGCATTTCGACTCCTGCTCCAAGTCTCTGAATATTTCCGCAAGACGGAACCCCATTCACCGGTTTCCTATTCGCTCGAACAAGCCGTTCGATGGGGCCGCATGTCGCTCCCGGACCTGTTGGGCGAGTTGATTAAAGACGAGTCAGCCCGCGACGAGCTTTTCCGTCGCGTTGGGATTCCGGATCGAGACGACGGATAGACGGCGGCGTGTCAGTGCAGATTGTTCGCTAAACTGAACTGCTGTTTCGCGCGCCCGCAGGCTGCGCAAACTCACTCGATATCGCGAACCCAGCAACTCCCAAAAAAACCGTGGCAAGAATGCTTGCCAACGGCTTCAGAAT
Organism: Planctomycetota bacterium; assembly: GCA_963204995.1. Taxonomy (GTDB): domain Bacteria; phylum Planctomycetota; class Planctomycetia; order Pirellulales; family Pirellulaceae. The sequence continues at coordinate 7,875 of CAUJKL010000820.1, forward strand.
GCCTTACAACCACAAACGTACCGCATTTGTGGGGAGCTTGCTTCCCCGAGGCAGTTGCGCGATGCCAAATAGTGTCGTCACAGGAGAACGGTTCGATGGCTGAAAGTATTCACAAAAAACTGCAGCGCGTTCGCAAGCCGCGCGTTCACATTACCTATGAAGTCGAGACCGAGGGTGCGGTTGTCGAAAAGGAACTTCCCTTCGTTGTCGGAGTGGTCGGCGACTTCTCTGGCAACCCCACCGAGCCGCTCAAGCCGCTGAAGGATCGCAAGTTCATCCAAATCGATCGCGACAACTTCGACGACGTCATGAAGCGGATGACTCCCGGGCTGAATATCCGCGTCGAAAATACGCTCAAAGGCGACAACAGCGAAATGTCGTTGCAACTCAAGTTCAACTCGCTCGATGACTTCGAGCCGTCGGCGGTCGCACGACAGGTCGAACCGCTGAAGAAGTTACTGGAAACTCGCGACAAACTGCGTGACCTTGCGACCAAAGTCGACCGCAGCGATGACCTCGAGCGGGTGCTCGAACAAGTGCTGTCCAATACGGAAGATCTTGATAAACTGCGAGCGGAATTGGGCGTCAAGGCACCCACTGAAGGAGCTGAATAATGAGCGCTGGCGAACAAGAAAAACAACAGGCACAGGCAACAGAAGCACAAGCAACCGAAGCCGCTGGGCTGCTTGAGTCGGCCATCTTGGCAACCAAGCAAACGGAGCGTAATCGCGCCGAAGAGTTGTTGAAGACTCTGACCGAAGAGGCACTCAAGGGAACCGTGACGTTCGACAAGGACGTCGCCCGCACGCTGAACGCTGGCATCGCTGCCATCGACGCCGCTGTGTCGAAGCAGTTGGCGGCGATTATGCACGTGCCCGAGTTCCAAAAACTCGAAGGAACATGGCGCGGCATGAAACACCTCGTCATGAACAGCGAGACGAGTGCGCAGCTGAAGCTGAAAGTCTTCAATTGCAGCAAGCGCGAACTGTTCAAGGATCTGGACCGAGCCGTTGAGTTTGACCAGAGCCAGATTTTCAAGAAGATCTACGAAAGCGAGTTCGGCACGGCCGGTGGCGAGCCTTACGGCGCGCTGATCGGGGACTTCGAGTTCACCAATCATCCCGAAGATATCGATCTGCTGAACAAGGTCTCGAACGTCGCCGCGGCGGGCTTCTGTCCGTTCATCAGCGCGGCCGATCCGGCTCTGTTCGGCTTCGATAGTTGGACCGAACTGAGCAAGCCGCGCGATCTCGAAAAGATCTTCGACACCGTCGAGTACACGAAGTGGAGTTCGTTCCGCGACAGCGAAGACTCTCGTTTCGTGACCTTGACGATGCCTCGTACGCTGGCTCGTCTGCCGTATGGTGCCAACACCAAGCCGGTCGAAGAGTTTGCCTATGAAGAGGTAGCGCTCGGCAAGAAGGGCGAGTCGATCGCGGTCGGTCACGACCAGTACTGCTGGATGAACACGGCCTACGTGATGGGCGCGAAGCTGACCGAAGCGTTCGCGAAGTACGGTTGGTGTACGGCCATTCGCGGTGCGGAAGGCGGCGGCAAGGTGGAGGGCCTGCCGGCTCACATCTTCAAAGCCGATGATGGCGACACCGACCTGAAGTGCCCGACCGAGATCGCCATTACCGATCGCCGTGAAGCGGAGTTGAGCAAGCTGGGATTCCTCCCGCTGTGCCATTACAAGAATACCGACTACTCGGTGTTCTTTGGCGCGCAGACGACGCAGAAACCCAAGAAGTACGATCGCCCGGCGGCGACCGCCAACGCCGCGATCTCGGCGCGGTTGCCTTATCTCATGGCCACGTCTCGATTCGCGCACTACTTGAAAGTGATCGCGCGAGACAAGATCGGTTCGTTCATGGAGCGAGAAGACTGTGAAGCTTGGCTCGACCGTTGGATTCACAATTACGTGAGTGCCGACGCCAAACCGAGCCAGGACGCCAAAGCTCGCTTCCCGCTTCGCGAGGCCAAGGTCGAGGTCAAAGAGATTCCCGGTCAGCCAGGTTCCTATAACGCTATCGCATGGATGCGGCCCTGGTTGCAGTTGGAAGAGTTGACGACTTCACTTCGCATGGTGGCGAGAATTCCGCAAGCCGGCGGCTAGGATCGCAAATGAGTTCCGGATCGGCCGAAGCGAATCATGGTGCTTTGCCTGCGGAACAAACCGTTGCGCAAACGGAGAGTTCCGCAGCGCCACGCCTCGACGCACGGAGTACGACCGCAGGGTCGATCGACATGTTGTTGGCGGCAACCGCTGGTTCGGCGGCGGTGGCTGCGGCCTCCTTGCAAGACTTCCTCGCAGCGAAGACCGTCGCCCGCTCGCTGGATCTATGGTTCGGAAACTCGCTGCCGGAACAGAAGTCGCAGATCGTGCGGCGACTGACCCGTCACATCGGCGAGATCGACGAACTGCTCAACGACCAGATCAATGCCATCTTGCACCACGCAAGCTTCCAGAAACTCGAAGCATCTTGGCGCGGCCTGCACTATCTGGCTCGGCAAGCTTCCGCCGAGGGCGAGCCAAACGTTCGCGTGAAGGTGTTGAACGCCACTTGGAAGGAACTCGAACGAGACTTTGAACGCTCGACCGAGTTCGATCAAAGCCAATTGTTTCGCAAAGTCTACGATCAGGAGTTCGGTACGCCTGGCGGCGAACCGTATGGAGCGCTTGTTGGCGACTTCGAGATCCATCCCCGCCCGAGTTCGTCGCATCCCCACGACGACATCGCGACGCTCAAGGCAATCGGACAAGTGGCGGCGGCCGCATTCTGCCCGTTCATCGCCAGCGCGAGTCCCGCCATGTTCGGCCTGGACGACTTTAGCAAGCTCGAACAGCGACTAGATCATGCCAAGACGATGGAGCAGATGGACTATCTGAAATGGCGAGCGCTGCGAGAAACGGAAGACGCTCGATTCGTGGGCCTGGCGTTGCCTCGCGTGCTGATGCGAACACCTTATGAGGACGATGGCACGCGGATCGATCGATTCACGTTCCACGAAGATGTCGCCGGACTGGATTGCAGCAAGTACCTGTGGGGCAATGCCGCGTACGCCTTCGGCGCGGTGCTGGTCCGAGCCTATGCACAGTCCGGTTGGCTGGCTGACATCCGCGGCGTGCAGCGCGGAGTCGAAGGCGGCGGGCTGGTCGTGGAACTGCCCGAGGCGAGTTTCGGCACTGACAAGCGTGGTGTCGCGGCCAAGACATCGACCGACGTCGTGATCACAGACGAACTCGAAAAGCACCTCGCCGACATCGGCTTCGTTCCGCTGTGCGACTGCAAAGACACGAAGTATTCGGCCTTTTACTCGAACCAATCGGTCCAGAAGCCGAAGAAGTACGATCGCCCAGCGGGCACGACCAATGCCAAGCTTTCGTCCATGCTACAGTACATGCTGTGTGTTTCGCGGTTCGCCCATTACATCAAGGTGCAGGTCCGCGATAAGGTTGGAACGTTTGCAGAACCCAATGAATTGCAGGAATTTCTCAACAGCTGGGTGGCTACTTATGTGACCACCGATTCGAGCGCGTCGCAGGACACGAAAGCTCGCTTTCCGTTGCGCGAAGCCAAAGTGCAAGTTCGCGAGCAACCGGGCAAGCCGGGCTCTTACCAGTGTGTCATGCACCTCGCACCACACTATGAACTCGACGAGCTAACGGCTGCGTTACGAATCTCGACCGAATTGGTGCCGTCACGTAACACATGATCGAACCTCTAACGCAAAACAGGGCCGCCTTATGACACATGGCGAACTATTCCAAGCCGGGAAACTCCGGGATGCAATCGACGCCGCACTGGCCGAGGTCCGCAAGCAACCGACAAATACCGATCTTCGGGGTCAGCTGTGCGAACTGCTTTGTTTCGCCGGCGACCTGGAGCGAGCCGACAAACAACTCGACACGATCGGGCAACAAGATCCGAAGGCTCAAGTCGGGGTGAGTATGTTGCGACAACTCGTGCGCGCGGAAACGGCACGGCAACAGTTCTTTACCGAGGGCCGTGCGCCCGAGTTGCTGAGCGATCCTTCCGACGCGATCAAGCTGCACCTGCAGGCATCCATCTGTATGCGCGAGGGCGCTTTTGACGAAGCGGTCTCCAAACTGGCCGAGGCGGAAGAGAAGCGGGTGAAGGTTAGCGGTGTTTGTGACGGTCAGAAGTTCGATGACTTTCGTGACCTGGACGATCTGTGTGCCTGCTTCTTGGAAGTCCTCACTAGTAATGGAAAGTACTACTGGATTCCGATCGAGCGCGTCGAGCAGATCGAGTTTCATCCGCCAGAGCGACCGAAGGATCTTCTTTGGCGACGCGTGCATATGACCGTCACGGATGGACCCGAAGGCGAAGTTTTCATTCCCACGGTGTATGCCGCGACGCATCAGCACGGAGACGAGCAGCTGCAACTCGGTCGTGGTACTGCTTGGCTGGAAGAAGAGGGTCAACCCGTACGCGGACTCGGTCAGCGGACGTTCTTGATCGGCGACGAAGACAAGCCCATGATGCAGATCCATGAAATCACGTTCGATGTGCGAGAGAGCGGAAGTATAGGTGTGGCAGCAGATGAGTAAGGCTCACGAAGATCAACCACTTGTCGCTTCGGTCCTGGACCGGCTGCTGGATGACCATCCGGAGCAGCAGCACGAATTGCCGAAGGCGCGCCATCAGTTGCTTCGCGAACTCAAGCAGAGCGTCAGGCGAGATCTTGAAAATCTCCTCAACACACGCTGGCGGTGTGTTTCGTGGCCGCCCAATCTCGACGAGTTGGAGTTGTCGTTGGTGAACTACGGGATTCCAGATTTCACCGGCGTCAACATGGCTTCGCCCGCCGAACGAGAACGCTTGCGACGCTTGATTGAGCAAATCGTGCGAAAGTTCGAACCGAGGTTCAAAACCGTCAAGGTTATAATGCTCGCGAATCGTGACGAGACCGACCGCACGCTGCGTTTCCGAATCGACGCGATGTTGTATGCCGAACCCGCGCCCGAGCCCGTCATCTTCGATTCGGAACTGGAACCAATCACGAACAGCTTCAATGTCGCGAGCGAGTCACGATGAGCGACGAACTGCTGCCCTATTACAACCAGGAATTGGGTTACCTGCGGAAGCTCGGAGCCGAGTTCGCGAAGGCCAACCCCAAGATCGCCGGTCGGCTGCGTTGGGGTGCCGACTTGCCCGAAGACCCGCACGTCGCGCGGATGATCGAAGCCTTCGCCTATTTGAATGCCCGCACGCGGCACAAACTGGACGACGACTTTCCCGAGTTGGCGGAAGCGATGTTGGGTGTGCTGTACCCTCATTATCTTGCGCCGCGTCCGTCGGCTGCGGTCGTGCAATTCGAGTTGGACCGAGCGCAAAGCGGTTTGACGTCGGGATACCAAATCAAACGCGGGTCGACATTGGAAACGGAGCCGGTGCATGGCAAAGGTGTCGAGGGCGCGGCATGCATGTTTCGCACTTGTTATGACGTTGGGCTCTGGCCGATCGAGCTGAAGACCGCCGAATTACGCGGGCATCCGTTTCAGGCTCCCACGCGCCGCTACGCCGCCGAGGCACAAGCAGTCCTGCGGCTGCAACTCTCTTGCCTGGCCGAAAAGGTCCGCTTCCGCGACTTGCCGCTTGGCTCCCTGCGTTTTTTCTTGAACGGCTCGACGCAGCACATCTATGATCTCTACGAGTTGATTCTGAACAACGCCATCGGTGTGGCAGTCGCTTCATCTCCCAGCGACCCGAACCCCGTGTTACTGCCAAAGACCTGTATTCGACCGATCGGATTCTCGCGTGACGAGGCGGTCCTGCCGGATTCGCCGCGGGCGTTTCCCGGCTATCGGCTGCTGTCGGAGTACTTCGCCTTTCCGCAGAAGTTCCTGTTCTTCGAAGTTGCCGGTCTCGGAGCCGAGCAACTGGCTGGGATCGGCTCGACGCTCGAATTGTACGTGTTTCTGAACCGGCATCGGCCGGACCTCGAATCGGACGTCGAACGCGATACATTCCGGCTGGGCTGCACGCCGATCGTGAATCTTTACCGGCAGCGTGCCGAGCCAATTCGGCTTTCGCAGACGCAGTTCGAGTATCGCGTGGTTCCCGATGCCCGGCGGCCGCTGGCGCATGAAGTCTATTCGATTGACCGAGTGGTCGCGACGTCGCCTGACGACCGCGACGTGGAGATTCAACCGTTCTATTCGGTACAGCACGCGCACAACGCGGGCCGCCAGCGCGCCTTCTGGCACGCCACGCGCCGCCCGGCGGGATATGCGGGCGGCGAGATCGATAAGGGAACCGAACTGTTTCTTTCCGTGGTCGATCTGGACTTCACACCGACAGCGGCGGCCACCTGGACGTTGGATATCGAGACGACCTGCATCAATCGCGATCTGCCACGCCGCCTGCCGTTTGGCGGAGGCCAGCCGAAGCTGCAACTGTCGGTCGGCGCTCCGCTGGGGCGGATCGCCTGCTTGACCGCGCCAACGCCGACGCTGCGTCCGGCGCTGCGCCGTGGAGCCATCTGGCGATTGATCTCGCATCTCTCGCTCAACCACCTCTCACTCCTGGGCAGCGACCAAGGCGCGGACAGTTTGCGCGAGATCTTAAAGCTCTACGACTACAACGACTCGCCCGAGACGCATGCCATGATCGATGGCCTGCTGGACGTCCGCTCGCGCCGGACGGTAGGCCGCGTTGGCGGAGCCATTTCCGCCGGCTTTTGCCGGGGTGTCGAAGTCAGCCTGCATTTCGATGAAGACCGGTTCAGCGGCAGCAGCGTCTATCTGTTTGCCTCGGTTCTCGAGCGCTTTCTGGCTTTGTACAGTTCTCTTAATTCCTTTACTAAAACCATTGCCACGACCAACCGACGTGAGGAGCCCCTGTGCCGATGGCCTCCCAGAGCAGGCGAAAAAGTACTCCTGTAAACCAGCACTTGGAAGAGGCACCCTATCGCTTCAACTTCTTTCAAGCGGTCAGGTTGCTGGAGCAAGTGCCGAACGGTGCGGGACCAGCCGAGTCTCCTCGGAAACCCGTGGGGCGGGAGCATGCGCCGCGCGACGAGGCCGTTCGTTTCCGCGCGTTCCCTTCGCATACGTTCCCTCCCAGCGAGATCGCTTCGCTGGATTGCGGCCACGGCACGGAAGTTCCCGACATGGTCGTCGCGTTCATGGGAATGACGGGGCCGAGTGGCGTGCTGCCACATCACTACACGCAGCTCGTTATCGACCGACTCCGGTTTAAGGACCACGCGTTGCGAGACATGCTCGATGTCTTCAATCACCGCGCCACCTCGCTCTTCTATCGCGCGTGGCGAAAGTATCGCTTCTATGTCGAGTTCGAGCGCGAGGCAAAACAGCACCGAGAGGATCAGTTTACAGCCTGCCTGTATAGCCTGATCGGTTACGGCACCGCGCATCTGCGAAGGCGGCAGGAGTTGCCGGACGAAGCCTTTCTGAACTACGCCGGGCACTTCGCTCATTGGCCGCGCTCGGCAATCTCCCTGGAACTTGTGTTGCGCGATTACTTCAGACTCGATGTCGAAATTGCGCAGTTTGTTGGCCAGTGGCTCTACCTGGACGTTGCGGATCAATCGCGAGCGCCGTCGCCGGGCGAGTATGAAGGCTGTAACAACTTGTTGGGGACGGATGTTGTTGTCGGCGAGCGGGTGTGGAGCGTGGAAAACAAGTTTCGCGTGCAACTAGGCCCACTTAACTACGCGGAGTTCCAACGATTCTCGCCCGCTGGCGATGGCCTCGTCGTCCTGTGCCAACTCGTACGGTCTTATGCAGGTCCGGACTACGACTTTGACGTGCAACCAATCTTGAAGGCGGCAGAGGTTCCACCGCTGCAATTGGCCGGAGACGGCGATCCAGCTTGCAATCTCGGTTGGAATACCTGGCTCTCGAGCGTGCCGTTCACCAATGACGCGACCGATGCCGTCTTCTTTCACGAAGGAGGCCCGACTCGTTGAGACGACCGGTACGGGGGCCACTGGCTCTGCCAGTGCTACGTCTTCTTTCGCGAAGGAGGCCCAACGCGTTGAGACTTGCCTCGTAACAGGATACAATTCGCCGCGCTGACCGCTTCTCGCTTTTCAGGGAAATAGAATCATGGTTCGAGTCAATCTGAAAGATCTGATCGGCAAGCTAGATGACGTCTGTCGTCGCACGCTGGAAGGTGCCGCTGGGTTGTGCCTGTCGCGGACGAACTATAACGTCGAGATCGAGCACTGGTTGGTCAAGCTGCTCGAAACGCCCAACACCGACGCCATCGCGATCTTGCGTCACAACGAGATTGATTCGTCACGCGTTATCAGTGACCTGACGAAGACCATCGACAAATTCAAGACCGGGAATTCCAGGCCACCCGCGTTAAGCCCGAATCTCGTGGATCTGGTGCGCTCCGCCTGGCTGTTGTGTTCGATCGACTATGGCGAGGCGGCTGTTCGGTCGGGCCACCTGATCTGTGCATTACTCAATGACGACTCGCTGGCGCGAATTGCGGCCAGTGCATCGAATGAGTTCGATCGCATTTCTCCAGAGGGATTGAGCCGCGAACTCCGCGACATCACCGCCAACACCGATGAAGGAAGCGTCGCCCTGGCGGCCGGATCGGCGGCCCCGGTGGATACTTCGGGCAAGCCAAAGGGGCCCACCAAGACGCCCTCGCTCGATCAGTTCACGATCGATCTGACCGCGCGGGCGCGGAGCGGGCATATCGATCCAGTCCTCGGACGCGATCACGAAATCCGGCAAATCATCGACATCCTGACGCGGCGGCGGCAGAACAACCCGATCCTGACGGGCGAAGCGGGGGTGGGAAAGACCGCCGTCGTGGAAGGCTTCGCGTTGCGAGTTGCCGCGGGCGACGTCCCACCTTCCATCCAGAACGTCAAGATCCACACGCTTGATCTGGGTTTGCTGCAAGCTGGTGCTGGCGTTAAAGGCGAGTTCGAGAATCGCCTCAAGGGAGTCATCGACGAAGTCAAATCCTCGCCAACGCCCATCATCATGTTCATTGATGAAGCCCACACGATGATCGGCGCGGGTGGCGCGGCCGGTCAGAGCGATGCCGCAAACCTCTTGAAGCCGGCGCTGGCGCGAGGAGAGCTTCGTACCATCGCGGCAACGACTTGGGCGGAGTACAAGAAATACTTTGAAAAAGACGCCGCTCTGGCCCGCCGTTTCCAAGTGGTCAAAGTCGAGGAACCGGACGAGTCGTCGGCCATCGAGATGATGCGAGGATTGACGAGTACGCTCGAACAGCACCACAAAGTGCGCATCCTCAACGAAGCCGTTGTCGACGCGGTGAAGCTGTCGAGTCGATACATTTCCGGAAGACAACTGCCTGATAAAGCCGTGAGCTTGCTGGACACCGCGTGTGCCCGAATCGGACTGAGCCAATCTTCGACGCCGCCAGCCATCGAAGATTGCCGACGCCGCATCGAGCAGTTTGGTGTTTCGCTCGGAATTCTCAATCGCGAACAGCGGGCTGGGGCCGACCATCGAGAAGAATTGGATGAGTCGGAAAGGCGAAAATCAGAAGCCGAAGCCGAGTTGGTGGCACTGGAAGAACGCTTGGGGAAAGAGAAGGAGCTGGTTGGCAAGATTCAAGAGATCCACGCCAAGCTGGCGGGCGGGACAATCGAAGCCACCCCGCCACAAGCCCAGAACGGTAAGTCGGCACCGAGCGCGGCATCGGCAACGCCCTCGAGCGACGCGAAAAATGCACCGCCGCAGGAGCCGCTATCGGACGAAGAGTGGACGAAGTTGCGTGGGGAGTTGGCGGCATTGGAATCGCAACTCGCCGAGACTCAAGGTGAGGTTCCGCTTGTTCATCCTTGCGTCAATGCGTCCGCCATCGCCGAAACCGTGGCGGCTTGGACCGGGATCCCCGTGGGCCGCATGGTGGCCAACGAGATCAACACGGTTCTCAATCTGAAAGACTTAATGGAGAAATCCGTCGTCGGCCAAACACACGGTCTAGATCTCATCGCAAAGAGCATCCGGACTTCGCGCGCAAATCTGTCGGATCCGCAGACTCCCATCGGTGTATTCCTGCTGGCTGGCACCAGCGGTGTCGGCAAGACAGAGACCGCAATTACACTTGCCGAATTGCTCTATGGCGGCGAGCAGAATATGACCACGCTCAATATGTCCGAGTTCAAAGAGGAGCACAAAGTCTCGCTGCTGATGGGCTCGCCTCCAGGGTACGTGGGCTACGGTGAAGGTGGCGTTTTAACCGAAGCGGTGCGCCGCAAGCCCTACAGCGTGGTGCTGTTGGATGAAATGGAGAAGGCTCACCCTGGCGTCCAAGACATCTTCTACCAGGTCTTTGACAAAGGGCGGATGCAAGACGGCGAAGGCCGTGACATCGACTTCAAGAACACGGTCATCATCATGACCACCAACGCCGGCACGGACCTGATCAAGAGTCTGTGCGCGGATCCTGACACCACTCCCGATCCTGAAGGCTTCCTGAAGGCTGTCTTCCCAGAGCTGCTGAAGACGTTTAAGCCAGCCTTCCTGGGACGAACGACGGTGATACCCTACTATCCGCTGAGCGATGAGGTGATGCGGAGCATTATCAAACTAAAACTAGGCAAGATAGGCAGAAGGATTAAGGAGCACTACAAGGCCACGTTCTCGTACAAGGACGATTTGGTCGAGACGATAATAGGCCGCTGCACGGAGGTCGACACGGGAGCCCGAAACGTGGACCACATTCTGCGAAAGACTTTGCTCCCGGAGATGTCCGCCGAGTTCTTGGCTCGGATGGCCGAGGGCGGTGCGATTTCTGCTGTTGAGATTGGCGTTAACGAGGACGGCTCGTTTAATTACGGCATTACATAATGCACCGAGCAGCTTTGAGAAGGCGCTTTCGGATTCTTGGAAAAAAAGAAAACAATACGCAACTTTCCCGGCCGTCTCGCGAGAACATAAGAGTGTTGAGACGAGAGAATGAAACGAGTCGCAACGACATTCTTCGTGTCCGGAAAAGTGAGTTAGTTCAGTCACCAGTATTGTAAGGAGAAAAGTGATGGCCGTTTTTGCGAAGTACGACGGAATCGATGGTGAATCAGACGACGACAAGCACGGCAAGTGGATCGATGTCCTGAACGTCGATTGGGGAATGCATCGCCCGGGTGGTGGCGCAACGGGCCAAACCCGCCGCCGCGGTGCCGCGATCGTCGAAGACTTGACGCTGACGATCGAGTACGAAAAGGCTTCCCCGAAGCTGCAAGAGCAGTGCCTGGAAGGGAAGGTCATTCCCAAGTTGGAGATCGAGCAGACCTCGACGTACGGCGGCGCTCGTGCCACCTACCTCAAGTACGAACTGAAGAACGTGATGATCACCAGTATTCAGGTCAACGCTTCGGGCAACGACACCGCCGGGCCGCCGACGGTGGTCGTCGGGAACAACTTCGAGGAGATCAAAGTGACCTACACCGAGTACGACTCGGCCGGTAGCAAGAAGGGTAATATCGAGTACGGCTGGAAAGTCGAGAAGGGTGCCAAGTAATTGCCCTGTGCGGGAGGGTCTGGGCCGGAGCATCAGCTCCGGCCTTGCGATCTTTATTGCGGCGAGTCTACAACAAGGCAAACGTTCGTTAAGTTTGCGACAGTGGGAGATGGTTTATGGTCCTGACGCAGCAAGAGCGAATGCTCAAGCTCAGCACGCCGCTGGGAGAAGATGTATTGCTGCTGACGGGCTTTACGGGCCAGGAGGAAATCTCGCGGCTGTTTCGCTTTCAATTGGAAATGATCTCGGACAACAACGGGATCGCGGCCGCGGATATCGTCGGTAAGAACGTCACGTTCAGTGTCGAGCTCAGTGATGGATCGCCCCGGTTCTTCAACGGGTTCGTTAACCAGTTCGTCGCCGGCGACGAAGAACACGGTCGCCGCAACTACCGAGCCGAAGTCGTCCCCTGGCTGTGGTTCCTCACGCAAACGGCCGACTGCCGCCTGTTCCAGGATAAGACGATCAAGGACATCATCGAGACGATCTTCGGTGACTTGGGGTTCAGCGACTACAAGTTCGACCTCCAACTCGATCACAAGAAGTGGGAATACTGCGTCCAGTATCGCGAGACGGATTTCAACTTTGTATCCCGCTTGATGGAACAAGAGGGAGTTAGCTACTGGTTCAAGCACGCTGATGGTAAGCACGAGATGGTCATTTCTGATCACAAGGGTGCCTACTACGACTTGATCGAGAAAGAAGTCGAGTATCCGCCAAATGTTGGCGGTGTCTCGATTACCGATCACATTACCAGCTGGGAACACCGCTACGAGTTCCGGCCCGGTAAGTGGGCGCAGACGGACTACAACTTCAAGACGCCCAGCACCAACTTGATGTCGAGCGAGCCGAGCGTTGTTTCGCTGCCCGGCATCGACAAGTACGAGATCTATGACTATCCCGGCGAGTTTCCGGATAAGGGCGTTGGCAAGACCGAGACCAAGCTCCGCATGGAAGAGGAAGAAGTCGCCCACGACATCGTACAGGCTTCGAGCCAATGCAAATCTTTCTCGCCGGGTGGCAAGTTCAAGATCACCGTCCACCGTTGCAGTAGCGAGGAGGGCAAGTCCTTCGCGGTCACGAAGATTCGCCATTCCGCCACCGAGCCGATGGCCTACGAGACGGGCGGGTCCGCTGTTAACTCAGACTACAGTAACTCGTTCAGTTGCATTCCCGATTCGGTAGTCTTCCGTGCCGCGCGAATCACACCGAAACCGCTCGTTTCCGGCGTGCAAACGGCCGTCGTGACCGGGCCTGCTGGCGAAGAGATTTACACCGATGAGTTTGGTCGCGTGAAGGTCCAGTTCCACTGGGACCGCGAGGGAAAGAAGGACGAGAACAGTTCATGCTGGATTCGTGTGTCACAGAACTGGGCCGGCAAGAATTGGGGGATTGTCTTCAACCCGCGGATCGGCCAGGAAGTGATCGTCGACTTCTTGGAAGGCGACCCCGACCGTCCGATCATCGTCGGTCGCGTCTACAACGCCACGAACATGCCTCCCTATGAACTGCCGGCGAATCAAACCCTCAGCGTTATCAAGTCGCGCAGCTCCAAAGAGGGTAGTCCGGAGAACTACAATGAAATTCGTCTCGAAGATAAGAAGGGCGAGGAGCAGGTCTTTATCCACGCGGAGAAGAATCAAGACATCGAAGTCGAAAATGATGAGACGCATTGGGTCGGGCACGATCGCACTAAGACGATCGACAACGACGAGTCTACAAGCATTGGCAACGATCGCCAGGAGGAGGTCGGCAACGACGAGTCCATTCAGATTGGGCACGACCGACGGGAAGTTGTCAAGAATGACGAGTCCATCACGATCGAGGGCTTTTTTGCCAAGAGTGTTGGGAAAGATGCCACGATCAATATCGCCGGTAATCGAACTCAAAAGGTCGACAAGGAAGACAAATTGTCCGTTAGCAAGGGGCAAGCGATTAGTGTCGGCGAGGATCTGACGGTGTCTGTAACGGGTGGCAGGGCGGCTTCCGTCGAGAAGAACGATGGGTTGAGCGTGGGGAAGCAGCTAACGGTAGAAGCGGGGGATCAAATCGTCCTAAAAACTGGTGCAGCGCAGATCATAATGAAAAAGAACGGTGACATCTTAATCCAGGGCAAAAACATTAACCTCAAGGCGTCTGGAAAATTGACTGCCAAGGCCTCGTCCGATGTCGTCATTAAAGGCAGTAAGATTGCGGAGAACTAAGGACCCGACTGCTGGGTTGTTTCGTCCACATTGGATCCAGGTCGACACTTCAGATTGCGGCAACCAATCAAGAGGCCGCATGGTTTACCCAAAAATTGCCTGAGCCGAGTACCGCCATGGAGCTGATCAACCGGACACCGTTCGCAGCGCAACACGTCATTACCATCGACCATACTGGGCGCGAGACGTTGCTGGCTGTCGTCAGGGCAACGTTTTCTTTAGCTGCAGACATGCGGACGACGGATGAGCAACCTCCGCTCGTTCCCGCTGATGAGTATCACGGCGAACCGGGCGCGAGCAGCGTAAAGTGTGCGAGTGATTTCATCTTACGCAAACCGAACACGGACATCATTCTTACCGGGTATGCCTACCCAGATTCACGGGATGACAGAAGTGTCGATGTGTCGCTAAAGTTCGCGACGCTCGAAAAGACTGTTCGAGTTTTCGGAGACCGAGCGTGGCAGAAACGTGGCGGCAAGTTTCGCTTAACGGAACCGCAAGCCTTTGATCGCATGCCCCTCGTATATGAACGTGCATATGGTGGCGTCGACGAGTCAGAAGGGGGCTCATCAGCGTGGTGGCGAGAGAACCCGGTCGGATGCGGTTTCTGCAGACCCGGCTCTCAAAACGCAGATGGCCTTGCGGCACCGAATCTCGTCGCTCCAACAAGCACATATGACGATCCATTTGGGTCTCAGCAGACCAGTTGTTTTTCGTGGGTCGCCCCTAATTGGGAACCGCGGGTGTCCTACGCCGGCACATACGACGAAGAGTGGCGCGAAAACACGATGCCGCTGCTTCCTAATGACTTCAACTACCTGTATTACCAAGCCGCGCCTGCCGATCAAGTCTACCCAGGATACATTCGCGGCGAAGAAACGGTCCGAGTGAGCGGCGTTTCGCCGACGCAACTGCTGGAGTTTACGGTGCCAAGAGTCTCGCTCGAGGCGGCGGTTACCCTCGGCGACGATTTGCTTACCCCTGACCTGCAATGCGACACAGTAATCATCGATGCCGCCCAGCTTCAACTAACCTTGATTTGGCGCACGGTAGTCGACTTGCACGGTCGCACATCGGAGTTCTTTTGGGTGGCCATCGAAGGGGAGGTACTGTAATGACACTTGACCAACTTTCGGTTGTCATCACCGGCATGGGAATGCGAACCGCGGTTGGCAATACCGCTGTACAGAGTTGCGCCTCAGTCCGAGCTGGCATTAGTAGGTTCGCAGAGTGGCCCTATTTTTCCGCAGCCGCGGGCGATGCCGAGAGTGAAGACGAAGAGCCGAGCGGCGTTGTCGTATCCGCAATGTCAGACGATTTTGGCGACGAGCCCTGGACTGAGAAAGTGTTCGATGCGCTCATTGAGCCATTGCATGAGGCGCTTTGGGCCGCCAAACGCTACGATCTCTTGACAAGTCGAAACCAATCAAGAATTGGAGTTTACTTGGCAACTCCCTGTGCCGATCGACTTCCAAGTGCACGGGACGAAGCCGCAGAGTTGGGGGCCGATGAAGAGGAGGACGAACTTGATGATATTCTGGATGAATCGGATCTTGAGGCGGGCAAGGTCGATCAGGACGAAGACGCGGCGTTTGACGGCGAAGACAGCTATGAAGCGTTTCGCGTGGACGTGGTCGACTTCTTCGAAGACTTGCTCGGGAAGACGGCCATCAAGTTATTTCCGCTTGATCACGCGTCCGGACTGATCGCAATTGCGCACGCGATAAACGATCTTGAGCGTGATGAAGTCGACCTTTGCCTCGTCGCCGGAATGGATTCTCTGCTAGATTCGCAGTACCTTGCAGAATTGTTTGAGCGTGGCGTCCTCAAGACGGAAGACACGAGTTCGGGTTTGATTCCTGGAGAAGCTGCTGCTGTTCTCGTGTTGGAACGGGAAGAGAATGCGGCAGCACGTGGTGTCGCACCAATCGCGAAGGTGGCCTCCGTTGCCGTGGGTAAGGAAATCGACTCGTTAGACGAACAAGCTCCTCCGACGGGACGAGCGCTGACGCAGGTCTTGCGGGCCGCCGTGAAACAGGCAGGCGGTCCGGATCAATTCGGTGCAGTCTACGTCGATTTGACCGGCGAGCGTTCACGATTCCTAGAGTGGGCGTTAGTTGAGACAAGATGTATGCACGTGTTTCCGCGCGGGTGGCGCATCTATCACCCTGCGGACTGTCTCGGTGACGTCGGGGCTGCATTTGGAATTGTTGCCACAGTCTTAGCGGCCAGGGCGTTGCAGCGAGGTTACGCTCCGAGCAACGGTGTGCTCGTCTGTTCATCTTCACAGCGAGGTGAACGTTCCGCTGCCTGTTTGTTCAACATACCTTGAAACGAGGCGTGATATGCCTGCGACCGTGATCGTCAATTTCATGACCGTCGTCCACAAAACGAGTAACGGTATGGTTATGATCTTTCCAGATGTATGCAAGACGCCGACGCCTGCAGGCCCTGTTCCGATTCCTTACCCGAATATCGCAATGTCGGTGGACACGGCGAACGGTACCAAGACCGTCAAGTGCGACGGTCAGCCGATCATGATCAAGTCATCTTATTTCATGCAAAGTACCGGTGACGAGGCGGGAGCAGCCATGGGAGTTGTATCCAATCGAATTAAAGGTAAAGCCTATCCGAAGATGTACTCCTTTGACGTCAAAGCTGAGGGCGAGAACGTATTTCGCCTTCTCGATATCATGCTGATGAACGGCGCTTCACCCACTAATACGCCACCGTCGCCTGAATTGCAGCCTCCATCCTTTGCGCTGGGTAACAGCCAGAGCCCAAAGAAACGAAAGATCAAAAGCGTAAAGTGGCGCAAGACGCAGGCTTGCTGTGGGGATGAAGTCAAACTCAACGTTAAAACCGAGAACCTATCCGGTAGAGTGATTAGCTTGGCAATCCGCCAACAACCGGGGAAGGGGGTTGCCGCCGGTCGAGTGCGGATGCAGAGCGAGAATGTCGATTTTCGTTGGATCGTGAGACGCGGACCTTATCGCAAAACCGTCAAGCTGGAAGGAAAGGCATCGGGCTACGGAAAGGCCGTTAGGTCTTCCAACAAACTGCTGGTCAATACCGTGGTGGATGTATCGGAAGAAAAGTTCAGTGAGAGTCGGACAACTCCAAAATACGTCCAGAAGAACATCCCCGGCAAGGGGCTCATCTGGGTAAAAACGACAACGAACTATGGTTGGGACGTGACTTACGGAATTGGCATCAAACGAGGCGTCCTGCGCGTGAGGAAGATGGTGAAGTTTGAGTTGAAGAACGGGGCACAACTAACATCTGTACGCAAACGGGCGTGGGCCCGTGAGATCCATCGTGTATGGGACAAGAAATGGAAGCTCCATCGAAAGAAGTGCAAGCGAGGAGACAGCTGCAATTGCCCCAATGACAACTGCTGTTGCATGTTTCCGGTGCGAATTCGCTGCGAGTGGGGAAGTGGACATGGAAAGAAAGTTGAACTACACAAGGGAGCTAACGACGCAAATGGCTGGGGTAGCGGCAATTGGTGGTACTCGCACAAATGGTGGGAAGGTCGTAAGAACGTCCCAAAGACTGTTCGAGCTCATGAGTTCGGGCATCTGATCGGTATGTATGACGAGTACCCGGCTGGTGCCTGCGATCCTGCTCGAAAGTTCACTAACGTACCAACTAGCATTATGAATGTTGGGAGTACGACCTACAGCCGACACATGCAGGACTTCCATGCGTGGTTCGAGAAGAAAACGAAGGGGCAAATTGGCGAGACCCTATTGCTCCGTTACTAGACTGGGCAAGCATTTCCACACTCGACTAGTCAATGCAAACCGTATCCGACATGTCAGAAGCAATAATCCCAAGAGTCATTGTCCTTGCGACAGCGACTGTGGCAGTGCTTGCCGGCTGCAATGAAGTCGATTCGGTCGCACAGCGGCCACCGGAACTGTCGATAAAGAAACTTACACCTCAACCAGTGAGAGTAAGAAGCATGGATCCGTGGTATCTGACTCATAATTGTGACTTGGGCGAGGGGGAGGTATCGGTCACGCTCTACCCCGCCGGCGATAGTAGTGTGTTCGTGACTCAAAACTGGCAAGACAAGCAAGAAATAGGCCACTACAAGCACAAGCTATCAGGGCAGGCTTGTCAGCCAATCCGCGATGCGTTGCGAGCAACGAATTACACGCGTCTTGCATCGAAGGAAGATCTCGCACCGGAAACGGCTACGATGGACTTCGGGGAGGGAATCGCCGGTGAGCTACCCACGGTTGTGGTGTGGGCCCTGCCCGATGTGCCGCAGCCGATAAGTCAAGTCGCGATGCAAATCCGTCCGCTGATCGATGAAGTTGTGAAATACCCACTTCGGACGTTGCGCGGCAGCGCAAAGCTTGATTCCCCAACTATCCCAACCGGTGATCCTCTACAATTGGAAATCGTCCTTAGCAATTGTGGTATCGAAACGCTAGAACTTCACACTCCGACCAATGCGTCGAGCGACGGATTGATTCGCCTCGCACTGACGCTCGCCAAAGATAAGCCCGAGCAGCTGCTTACCGAAAAGGACGTGGATGAAGTCGAAATAGCACGGAACGAAATTCGGATAGTGTCTGCAGATGGCACTGTGATTCGCGAGGCTCCCGCCATAACTGTTCTGCGTGCTGACGAGGAGTTAAGGCTCCGGGTACAAAAGTCCGGCTACCTGGCGCCAGGCAATTATAGAGCCGTAGTTAAGTTCTCGTGCGCGGCTGGTCCCATTCCAGCAGAACGCACGATTGAGGGAACGCTGACCATGAAGCTAGACAGATTCGAAGTCCAGTAACCACCCCGAATTCACACCCAACCGCATTCAGGGAGAGTCGTATGATCGATACCGTGTCAGAGCTTGTGAAACATAGCATCACTTTCCGAGCGACGGTGACAGAAGTTCTCCATTCCGGGGAAATTCAAGTTAGGCGGGTCGGCCAGTTTAACTCGTCTGTCTTATGCGATTTTTTGCAGACAGCAGATCGTCCGTTGATCGAGCTCGTAGCCAGTGACGTTGTCTTAGTCTTGGCACCGGAATCCGTAGATGAAAAAGGGGTGATACTTGGTCGCATCGGACCTTATAAGCGACCACACAATGATCACTTGCAGATTGATGCCAAAGAGTCACTAACGCTGAAGTGTGGCGACGCGATGCTCAAACTCCGAGCAGATGGCAAAGTGTTGAGCAAAGGAGTCGAGATCGCATCGGTAGCGAAAGGAACAAACCGGATTAAGGGCGGGTCGGTACAGGTCAACTAAGGATATCCTGATGTTCGTTGCCGTTAGCAAGTACTTGATCGACATTTTAGAAGAACACTTTGAAGAGACAGCCATTTTATGGGAACGCCGCCGCAGTGCTGTGAGCGATCCTTTGTATTCCGTAATCGCTATTGGGCGCCTAGACGAGCGGATGGAAGCCCATGTCGACGGTCTGATACTTGGCGAACAACACGCCAGGCCCATTTTGGAAGAAGGCATCGGCGGCGACGAGGCGTCCGTCATATTCGCGGCAGCTTATGTTTTGTTGCGGTTGCAAGATCAGGCTGCGGCCGACCTGGTGATGGATACTCTGATGGAAGCTCAAGACGAACAAGTCGACGGTCTGCGGCAAGCGTTGTCTCAAGGGCCGCTCGATCTGGTCGGAGAACGCTTGAAGGAAATGTACCAGTCAGGGCCGTCCAGGCTCGCGGTAGTTGCGGCCGAAGTTTTTGCGAGCCACGGTCGCCTGCACGTAACGGCCAGTCGGTTGAGAAAGTTCTACGATGACGATGATCCGGAGATCCGGCAGGCAGCGTGGCGCATTACCGCGTTGGTTGGGATGGAGATCACGTCGCAAATTGACGTGACAAACTCATGCGCGCGGTATTGAAAGTCGCTGACGGGCCTTACGAAGGCCGAACCGTGTTGCTCCAGACGGGACAGTCGGTGAAGGTGGGCCGCACCGAATGGGCGGATTTCAGCTTGCCTCACGACAACCGGATATCGAGCGTTCACTTCGCGGTTGAGTGCGAGCGCCAGCGATGTGTCGTCCGAGACTTGGACAGCACCAACGGTACAGTGGTGAATGGTGTGGCGGTGATCGAGACCGAGTTGCAAGACGGCGATGTGATCGTTGCCGGGAACACTCGATTCGAGGTGACGGTCGAACTCACGGCGTCTGTCTTTGATCTCGATCCCATTAGTTCCGTCGACGCAACGCCCGACGATAACAATTCTGCCCGCGCGATCACGGAGTCGCCTTCGACTTCTCAGGAGCCGTCAGAGCCTTCGCAGGTAATTCCAGTGCCGATCGTGTCCGAGCATGCTTCGCGCCGCTCGATTGATGGCGCTGCCTTGCTGACGGTAGTTGACAAGCCGCTGATGTCACCCGCATTGATGCTGGCGGCCCAGTCGGAACGGCCTTACGCCGCGGCTCTCCAAGATCCCGATGCCGATGTACGACGCGAAGCGCTGCACGCAGCTGCTTGGAGCGGGGAGAGGTGGTTGTTGGAGTATTGCCGCAGCTTGGCCAACGAGCCGAAACTCGAACACTGGGACGCCATGCATCTCCTGGCAATTCTTGGTGAACCATCCGATCTGGAACGCATCGTCAGAATCGGACGGACGGCGAAACTTGGCAGTCGTCGGTTCGCGATCTATGCCTCCTACGGTCACCCCCGAGTGATTCGCGACTTGTTGGTGGCCCTGGAAAACAAAGATGTCAACACGGCCGTGGCGGCTGGCGTGGCTTTTACCAAGATCACGGGAGCCGACATCGATTCCGAAGAACGCGTTGCGTTGCAGCCGGAAGACGGCAGCGAGCCGGACGAATTTGAACAAGAGTTTCTGGACGAGGCTTTCTTGCCGAACCCCAAGCTTGCCCAACAACATTGGTCAAAGATCAAGGACCGCTTTGCTGAGGGAACTCGCTGGCGACGGGGACTCAACATTACCGGCGACCGCAGCTTGAGTTGCCTTGATCAGCTCGATATGGAAGCGCGATGGGAGGTCTGCCTCCGTTGTCGGTACGTAGGTTTATCGAGCCCAATCTTGGCAGAAGCGCTTCGACTTACAAATCCGCGAGGAAAGAAGGTATGATTCAAGCACAGTGAAAGGAGGTGATTGCGAATGGTTCCACCTAGACCGACTCAGACCGGACGGCGAGCGACGACCAGTCGCGGGATAGCCGGTACGGCAAGCGAGTCCGAACTGAAGAAGATACCTGCAACCTGGAATGCTGACAGCATCGGGGAGTTCCGCGAGTGGGTTGCTGAAAAGGGGGCGGCCTACGTCGGCAGCGCCTTCATAAGCGATTGTGCGGACTTGGCAATTACGCTCCTCATAACTTTCGCGAAGTCAAAGGGGCTCCCGGTCTCACTGGAACGGCGTTCGGTATCCGAGGATTGGAGCCCACGCAATGCCATTTCAGCTTGGCGATTTCGCCACGAGTTCGGCGACATGCTATCGTTATCGGATACAGGCGGCGACTATGACAAGCTACTTAAAATTGCGAAGCAGAAATTTGGAGCGTCGCATCTGTACAACGTGCGCAGGGGGAACACGAAGGAGGTTCCGCGCGACTCGCTAACTACGGGAGACCTATTAGTCGGAGAACCGCACAACCATCCGGGAGTTCTTCACACCCAGGTCGTCCTTAGCTCGCCAGATGTTCGTATTACGGTTGTTGACATCGAAGGAATCATCGCGCTCATGAAGCAGAAGTCCGTGACCGCTGAAGACTGGAAAAAGGCTGTTACGACGGTGGAAGCATTGGAGATTCTTCAGGGTAGCCAAACAACAGGTGGGGGCGGCACCCAGATCATGCGAAGGGCCTGGGGAGTTCAAACTCTCGCGTACTACGAGTACTGGAACCAACAAGCACAAATGCGGGAGACGCTAGGGGAGCACAACATCCGACCCACGGGCACCATCTATAAGCAAATTGAGGTGGTTGGAAGCAAGAGTCCATTTGGCGCAGACGCCACATTGCTCCCTCGGCGCTGGGACTTCGACGATTTCAACCGGCCAGATCGTTAGTCACTGAGACCCATCAATGAGTCCACTCCACACCAATGTAGGGCGTGATTCCCGGTGAGTAGACGGTCGTATTGGTGAAGGTCGTGGTGCCGAT
This sequence comes from Planctomycetota bacterium, assembly GCA_963204995.1. Taxonomy (GTDB): domain Bacteria; phylum Planctomycetota; class Planctomycetia; order Pirellulales; family Pirellulaceae. The sequence goes on from CAUJKL010000820.1 coordinate 29,702, forward strand.
CGTTTCGTCGGGCAGGCGGAGGTTGAGGTGTTCCAAGTACGTTCTGTCGAACAGGTTCTCGATACCGCCTACCACATTCATGTTTTCGGTGATGTTGTAGTAGCCCCGCAGGTATGCCGTCATGAATCCCGCCGTGGGCGTTTCGACCTGCACCGGCCCGCCGACGGCAACGGCATGCACGAAGCCGACCATATCCTGGTTGTCGACGATGCGGAATCCGAAATCCGTGCCCCCTTGAGGCTGGTCCGCGGGATCGTGCCAGCGGAGACCGATGCGTCCTTCCAAGGGTGAGATTTGCGGCAACGCTCGATCAATACCATGGTCGCGACCGTCGACGTAACTAATCGAACCATAAGTCGACAGCATGGGTGTCACGTTCACTTCGCCCGCTGCCTCGACACCAGCCAGCGTTGCATAGTCGGTGTTAATCGTTTGCAACAGCCGAGCCCCGATCGGCGGGCTGACCAGGTTGTCCTGGTACGTGAGGCAGAACACGGTTCCAGGCAGAACACGGTTCCAGGAACCGATATGAGTGCCGATTGCTGTGTTCATCCAACTCGTAAAGAAGGCTGCCGCCGGTGGTGTGTACCTGAAAGGACAACTTCATGGCCGACCCCAGCGTCAGAAGACGACAGCGACCGATGACACTCCAGTGTTTGTCACTTCGACGTTTGCTGATTTCAAACTTGCATGCCTGCCGTTTGAACAGTTACCGTCCCTTCGCAGTCGCACAGAGCTGAAATGTCTCAACAGTACGAATGCCAGAATTGTGCTTCATCGGACGTGCCATTCGTGGAAGAACTGGGGAAGTGCCTGTGCAAACTGTGCGAGCAGATGATTGAAGCCAGGCCTCCGATTACGCCGAAGTGAATCTTTGTCAGTCACGGGCACAACGGCAACCAAACCGCTTGTCATCGGGAGCAAAGCCAGGCTGGAGAAACGTGGACATGATGTCCGGTTCGACAAGAGCGTGATCAAGGCCGGCAACTGTGCCGATGTGTTGCCGCTGGAGGTCGTCAAAACGCTGGGCTGCGTTCCGCTCGAAACCGGATATCTCCACGCTTCGAAGAAACGGACCAGACGAGTCTGTTGATCGTACAGCCGTACGTGGTTACTTATGCACGATTCGACAAGCCCCAGGCGGGCTGGTACTGCTTGCGAGGATCCGCCTGCAAGAGATGTAACTCTACGCACGGGCATGAATGACTCACTGCCAAACATCTGAGAACGCGGGGCCTTGATAGTGGAATTGCAACTTTCGGCTGAGTATGCTGGTCACATGAGAGGTGTCGCTAGTTAGCCCAGGCTGTCTGGCCCGTCCCGATCACTGTTCCGCCAAACTCTTACGAGATATTGCAACCATGGCCAAGAAGCAAGCTAGGCGTGAGCGAACGGCTCAAGAGACGCCGGTGCCGGAAAAGTCACCGATCCCGGACAACGAATCGGAACAAGCAGCAATCAAGAACACCATCGTCGTGACAGGTGACCTTGTTTGGGATCACAACCTGCTGCACGATCCCGCCAGGCCACAGGTATATCATCGACCGACCGGGAACAAGGTCTTGCAAATGATCCCTGGGGGGGCGTGGTACTTGCGGAGTGTTCTGAGAGCCGCGTTGGAGGATCTGGTGAAGAAGGGCGCGGTCGAGCTATTCGCCCCGCAGGAAGAGCCAGCCGGAGCCGGACGTCCGATCGGGCAAGCCTACTCGTACTGGGCGCTGCACGATATTAAGCAGGACAATAAAACGAAACGGCCCAGCCAAGTGTGGCGGATCCAACAATTCAACGGTTGCCAAGTTGCGTCCAATCTCCAGAACGCGAAGCAGCTCCCCATCATCGGCACTCTGGAACAGGACGCGCTCAAGAAGCCGAGAGCGACCAACGGGCAAGAGGAAGTCAGCAGGCAAGAGATATCCGACAAGGATCTTGAAGAGCCCGATCTGCTGGTCATTGACGACCTTTGCCTCGGTTTTCGAGACCACAAACATTTGTGGCCACCCTCACTGCAACTCGAAGAAGGGGGACCGGGGCGGATTGTCCTGAAGGCCAGCACGGCCCCCGACGAAAGCCCGCTCTACGAAACACTGTTTAAACGTTTTGCGGATCGTTTGACGATTGTGATTCCAGCGGAAGTGCTCAGACTGCGCGGAGCAAAGCTTACGGAAGGGCTGTCGTGGGATCGTACGATCGAGGAGATCGCAGCAGAATTTGCGACGGGCAAGTCGGCCCACGACTTGGCGCGGTGTCGTCGAGTGATCGTCACGTTCGGCACCGAGGGAGCCGCCAGTTTTACTCGCGCCCGGTCGCGAATCGGTCCCGCGCAGGACGATCCGTGGGATGCTGATTATGTCCGCGATGGAAACGTCGAGTTCGAACGTTTTGTCTATCATCCCGACGAGTTCGAAGGAAGTTGGAAGAGTCGGCGTCCCGGTCGCATGTTTGGTACCGGTTCGTTCATTACAGCCGCTGTCGCGTGGCACGAAGTAGAACCAGAAAACTACCCGCTGTTCTTCGCTATGGCGCGCGGACTGGCCGCGATTCGAGACAATCATGAGCAGGGTGGTGGGCCGCCTGACGCGTTTAACCCCGAACCTGTTGCTGCGAGAGTTCGCCCGATTCTGCGACCGATGACCAAAGAAGATCTCGCCGCCGACGGTTCGAAAGAGAACCCCGACAAGTCGCAAGATGAAGCCCACTCGTCAAGACCCGAGGTGGATCTGGCATCTGACTTTCGTTCGGCATTTCCCCATGCTGTGCTGAACGATGATGTCATGAGGCATCAGCCCGCCGACCAGTCGAATTTGTTACGAGACGTCGCCGGTCCCAGGTTGGCTTATCTGCTGGCCAAGGCCGTGGAAGTTGTGCAACGCGGGCCCGAGCTGGCGCTCGCCTCGGCACCCAAAGCGAAGTATGGCGGCTTTACGACGGTCGACCGACTTGAGATTGAGACGTTTAACAATACTCGCCGGCTAATTGCCGAGTACTTGAGACGTCCGGAAGACACCAAGCCGTGTTCGATCGCCGTGTTTGGACCTCCGGGGGCGGGTAAGGGGTTCGCCATCAAGCAACTCGCACAAGAGTTAATGCCAAGCAGTGATCGACCGCTCGAGTTCAATCTCTCGGAGTTTGGCTTATCCGATAGCGTCCAATTGCACGAGGCCTTTCACCAGGTGCGTGACGCGACGGTTCGCGGTGTCGTCCCGTTGGTTTTCTGGGACGAGTTCGACACCGATGACCTCAGGTGGCTCAAGTACTTCTTGGCGCCAATGCAGGATGCAATGTTTCGTGCCGGCAGTATCCTGCATCCGTTTGGCAAAGCGATCTTTGTTTTTGCCGGTGGTACTTCCAAAGCCTTTCAGGAATTCGATCGTTCCAAAGACGCGGACCCGGACATCAAGAAGTTCTTTGGGTCCATGAAGGGGCCTGACTTCGTGAGCCGGCTCCGCGGCTACGTCAACATTAAGGGCCCGAATCCGATTGGAGCGGTCGGTGAGAGTGTGGCACCCGACAAGGATCCTTGCTTCTACATGCGGCGAGCGATGATCATCAGATCGTTGTTGGTTCGCAACTACCCACATTTGATCAGCCGCCAGTCCGATGCGGCGTTGGTCGACGCGGCTGTGATTCGTGGTTTTTTGCAGGTGGACGAGTTTTTACACGGCGCACGTTCGCTGGAGGCCGTGTTGACGACCAGCAACTTGCACGATGCGGAACGTTACAGCGTGGCAAGACTGCCCGCCAAGGAAATTCTCGACCTGCACGTGTCCGAAGATTTCCTAACGCGAGTGGACGAGGGTGCCTTGGAAACCGATGCGATGGAAGCAGCGGCCTCGAAGCTGCATGCCGGTTGGGTAGAAGGACGAATCGGCGAGGGCTGGCGACTTCCCACGAACGCTGAGCCCCAAAAGTTCGACGAGGGCAAGATGATCGACCCGCGCCTAGTTGACTATGAGCTCTTGCCGGAAAGTGCGCAAGAGGAGAATCGTCAGCCGGTGCGGCAGCTTCAAGCCAAACTCGCCGATATTGGATTATGCGTCGAACGTTGCAGCCCCGGACATGAGCCTGATTCGCTATCGCCTTCCTACACCACGTTGGAATTGCAGGAATTTGCCGAAATCGAACACGATCGCTGGGCTCGCGAAAGATTGTTAAATGGTTGGGAGTGGGGCAGTGTGAAATCCGACGCTAGACGGCGGCATCAGGACATACTGCCCAGCAGCAAACTCACAAAGGAAGAGCAGGAGTACGATTTGCGGCAGGCCACGGACACCCGAAGTGCAATCTGGTCCAGTGGCTTCAAAATCGTAAAATGCGTTCGTGATTAGCCACGATCAATGTCTCCTTTTGGACGCGATTCATTCATCGTGTTTCTTGGTTCCGTAGGCGGAGCGCTCGTAGTATTTGGTATGCGTCTCCCGATCTCCCGAATGCAGATGTTCTCGAACGCCGAGTCTCCGATCGGAGAACTCTTGCGGTTGCAAGTCAGATTGCGGTTTTCGCGAGTGGGGTGTCTGTCTGGACGAGATCGCCATCAGCGCGAAGGACGGACACATCTCGCCCGCATTTGTCATCGTAGGCCGGACCGAAGGTCGCAACCCCTTGCCGGAGCTTCGCAAACGCAAAATAGCTTGAAATCTTGGTGTCTCGTAAATCCACTCGACAACTGCGACCGAAGTTCCGGCAGATGCGGCGTTTGCTTCGATCCGGCCTACAACTGATGAGAAGTGCAGCAGGTTCCCTCACTCTCTGCCAAGTCGCTGGACGGGAAGCAGATTCAGCTTCTGCTTTCGAACCCCGCCACGACCAATCCGTTGTTCCTGTTGGTGGCTTTGGAAGAGCTGCGGGGCTTCGGTTCGTTCGAGGAATTGAATGATCGGATCCAAGCCTTTCCCCGCACCGGCGACACGGTAACTGAACTGTTCGAGCAGGTGCTCGAACGGCTGGAGATTGAGTTCGGCGAGGACCTAGTGCGGAGTCTGTTCCAATTGCTGGCAAGTGCGCGGCGAGGCCTCTCGGAGCCAGAGCAATCGACAAGCAGTCCGCCCAGCCGTGTATGGCAGATGATTTCGCCATCGGGAGGTTTGTCGCCGGTAGGCTCCGGCAAGTCGCCGGTGAGCGGCTTGTTGTCCAGATTCTGGTGCGGTCTCTCTGCGTGGTAATGATCCACCCACTCGGAAACGAGATAGTTAACTTGGCGACAGCGTCTAAAACCAAAAAGTTTAAGAGATTGTTGGAATGAATTCCAAGAAGCGGTCGAAGTGATAGCAATGTAATCGCGAACGAAATTGCGGTTTTTGGCACTAGGCGACCGTGTGATGAGGCCTGGCAATCGCGGAACAAGCGTCAGCATCGACCCCCGCGACTGCCATGTATTCGAGATCCAGAAACGTCTGTGCGGGTAGCTTGCCAGCCGATGCCGTTTCATTCGCAATGGCGTTTGCAAGGTGAACGGCAGTCAAGACGACTGGTGTGGAGTTTTCCACTCGTGACGGTTGGTGATGGAACGCAACCGCTTCAACGATCGAATTCGGTAGACCCCAGAGCGAGAGCAGATAGGCGCCGATGTCGGCGTGAGAAGTCCCAAACCAAGCCTGTTCGCCTTGCCAAAGTGGACTGTCGCCGTAAGCGGCGAGTCGCTTTACGCTCGCATATTCCTCGGCTCTCTCCGTCGCCAAGATGAGCTTACCAACATCGTGCATCATGCCGGCAAGAAGGGCCTCTTCTGCTTCCTGAGCCGTCGCGCCCAGCCCCCAGGCGATCCGATGTGCGGACTCGCCAACCTCGATACTATGCTGAGCCAGCTCTTCGACGTTGATCGCAGCGCTGCCGCGTTGATCAAACTGCGAAAAAACGCCGGCCGTCAGCACCAACGATTTCACCAACTCGATTCCGAGCAAGCAGGCCGCCTGCAACGGACTGGCGATGTGCTGCCGAAGGCCAATGAACGATGAATTTACTAGATGCAAGAGTTTGGCGGTGATCGCCACGTCTTGGGCGACGATCCTGCCCACTTGTTCCATCGAGCCACGCGGGTTGTGCAGCTCCTCGACAAGTTCGGCGTACACGCGCGGGATCGAAGGCAGCTTGTCGATGCGCCCAACAATCGAGCGTAGATCGTGATTTGCGAGTTGGTCGCGAACCCGCAGCGCGCGAATCAGAAACGCAAAGAGGTCATCCGGCCGGCAGGGTTTCGAAAGGAAACGATGAGCAGGGCCCAGTGCGCGGAACATGGATTCTTGAGGGGCTTGTCCCGATAAGATAAGGCGGACCATCTCCGGAAATTCGCCACGGACGCGATTCAACAGCTCGGCACCGTCCATGCCTGGCATGCGCATATCCGAAACGATCGCATCAAACGACTCTTGACTCAGTAACGCCAACGCGTCACTTCCACTCGTTACATACTCTGCTTGCAACGCTTGCGCAAAGCGACGCATCAATCGCTTGAGCCCAGCGAGTATTAACGGATCATCATCAACGAACAGCACACGAATCATGGTGCATGTTGCCCTCTTAGTTCGCCGCAGAAACCATCCGCGACTGCCCACTCTCCTGTGAACGCCGCACGATCGTGCAAAAGGCGTCCAATGAATCGTACTTCACTAATTAGCAAGTTGACCCCACACACGGGGCGGAATTGTCGAAAGTGGTCGCTCTGTAGCGGTTGTCCAGATGGAATCGACAAAAAAAGCGAGGTGAGACTGCCGGGGCGAGAGTCAACGATCGCGAGCGGCGGCCAGAGCCGAGACCTGAAATCTGGCTTCTCATTCCTTTCGCACATTGCGAAGACGGATGGTCGCCGCAAACAGACCGATGATGAAAGCGAAGAAGATCCGCAGTGAATATCGCTTGGCGGTCGCTAGAGTTCCGGAATCGGATCGTTGGCACCGACGTCTTCGCCCTCCCAGTTCACGTTGCCGTTTTCGTAGATCAGAATGCGACTTGCACTGCCGGGAGCGGGCTTCGCGCTTGACTTCGGCATCTGCGACCGATGCTCCGCGAGAATCGTTGCGAACTGCGGATCAGCTGCCAGGTTCTTCCACTCGTTCGGATCCTTCCGCATGTCGTACAATTCTTCCGAGCCATCGGCATAGTGAATGTATCGCCAGTGCTCACTGCGCACGCCGTGATTGTCATGATTGTGGGTCGTGATCGCGGGCCACTCGCGCGGCGCTTTCGCATCCTTTAATTGCGGCAGCAGGCTGTGACCTTCGAGTCGATCATTCTTCGTCAAACCACAGAGGTCGATCAATGTCGGATACATATCGAGCAACTCGGCGGGTTTCGTACATCGTTGTCCTGCGGTGACGCCCGGCCCGGCGAAGATCAGCGGCACGCGAGTTCCATCGTCCCACAATGTGTTCTTTCCCGTAATCTCTTTCTCACCCAAGTGCCAACCGTGGTCGGACCACAGCACAATAATCGTATTGTCCGCTTTGCCACTCTCCTCCAAGGCGGCGATTACTCGACCAACTTGGCTATCGACGAAACTAGTACATGCCAAGTACGAACGAACCAAGTTCTTCCACTCGTTCGCCTCTTGCAGGTACTTCAATCGCACCTCTGGCAGTTTCCAATGGAGATACCAAGAGAATCGCGGCGTGTCGTCACGATCGTGCGGCTGAATCAGGGGCAGTTGCAGCGATTCTTCCGGATAAAGGTCGAACCACTTTTGCGTCGCGTAGCAAGGAACATGCGGTAGAAAGAACCCGACCGACATGAAGAAGGGTTCATCGGGCATCGCCTTCAATTGATCGACGGCCCAACTCGCCACTTTCCAGTCGCCTTTGTCTTCGTCTGCATGCGGAAACACCCCCCAGTCAACAAGCGGGTGAGGATTCGGTGTCGTTTTGACCAGCATCTCTTTCGGACGGACGCCGACGCTGGAGGCAGTGCCAATGACATCGAATTCGTTGTCTTGCTTCCCGCGCCCGTAACCGCCGAGATAGATCTTGCCGGTCGTGTAAGTCCGATAGCCGTTGTTGCGTAGATGCTGTGGCAGGGAGACGATGTCTTTATATTCGTCCAAGGTGCGAAACCAAGGAGCGAGTCCATACACACCCGTCGTGCTTGGCCGCAGCCCCGTCATCAAACTGGTTCGCGACGGATTGCACAGCGGCGACTGGCAGTGGGCATTGAGAAAAACAGTTCCCTCGCTGGCTAGTCGATCAATGTGCGGAGTTTTCGCTTGTGGGTGTCCACCCAGGCAGCCGATCCAATCGTTCTGATCATCGATCGCGATGAAAAGAATGTTCGGCTTGTCGGCGGCGACAAGTTGTGAACTTAGTAAGACGCTGAACAGCAAGGCAACTGGTAAGCAACGCATGGTATGAGATCCTCCTCGGCGGTTAGTCTTGAATTAGCATCATACTAGCTGGACAGGCAATGAGCGACTCGTGCCGCGACAAAGTGCTGGCGTCCGCGCTGCAGTTTTGGCCAACACACCGCGACTCGGCGACAAGCGGTGTGCAAATCGCGGCTCGGCCATTTATACTGGGTCGAACTTAAAAACATCCTTGCTTCCATCGACGGAGTTTTGCTTTATGCGTCGCGCCCGATTTTCACACTTGATCTACTTCTTTGGCGTCGTGACGCTGTTTCCGGTTCTTCGTGTCCATGCCGAGAATTCTTTGGCCACCCCCGTCGATCGAATTAGCATCGCCGAAGGCTTTAAAGTCGAGTTGCTTCACACGGTTCGCTCCGATCGGGAGGGAAGCTGGGTCAATATGACTCCCGATCCGCAGGGGAGATTGATCGTTTCGGATCAGTACGGCAGCCTCTATCGCGTCACACCGGGCAGCGATGCCGCAACGACCAAGATCGAGAAGCTACCGGTCGACATCGGCGAGGCTCATGGCCTGCTGTGTGCCTTCGACAGCTTGTATGTGATGGTGAACGGAAACGCTGCCGAGGGCAGCGGCCTGTACCGAGTTCGCGACCCGGACGGCGCCGATCAATACGATGCGGTCAAGTAGCTCCGCAAGATAGCCGGCGCGGGCGAGCATGGGCCGCACGCGATCGTGCTCAGCCCCGATGGCAAGTCGCTGTATGTGTGCGGCGGGAATCATACGGATCTGCCTAACCCTGAAGAGTCGCGAGTGCCGCGCAATTGGCAGGAAGACCAACTGCTGCCGCGAATGTGGGACGCTGGCGGACATGCGGTTGGCAAGCTGGCTCCGGGCGGTTGGGTTTGCAAGACAGACCCCGAAGGCAAAACTTTCGAGTTAGTTGGCAGCGGCTTTCGCAACGAGTTCGATCTGGCCTTCAATCCCGATGGCGAACTGTTTACCTATGACGCGGACATGGAGTGGGATATCGGTTCGCCTTGGTATCGCCCAACGCGAGTTTGTCATGTGACCAGCGGCAGCGAGTTCGGTTGGCGTTCGGGCACGGGCAAGTGGCCCGCCTACTATCCCGACAGCTTGCCTGCCGCGGTTGATATCGGCCCCGGCTCGCCCACGGGAATCGTCTTTGGCACCGGTGCAAAGTTTCCGGCGAAATATCAGAAGGCATTGTTTATCTGCGATTGGAGTTTTGGATTGCTCTACGCCGTCCATCTCGATCCGAGCGGGTCGTCGTACACAGGGACGTTCGAGCAGTTCGCGACCGCATCGCCGTTGCCGCTGACGGATGTCGTGGTGAATCCGAAAGACGGCGCGATGTATTTCACGATCGGCGGTCGACGCACGCAGTCGGGTCTGTACCGAGTGACTTACGTCGGCAACGAATCGACGGCACCGGTTAGCGGAGCCGATGCTTCGCACGTTGCGGCTCGAGAACTGCGAACCAAGCTCGAATCGTTTCACGGTGCGGCAAACCCAGCCGCGATCGATGTCGCCTGGCCACAACTCGCGAATCCAGATCGATTCATTCGCTACGCGGCTCGCATAGCGATCGAGCATCAACCGGTGGCTCAATGGCAAGACAAGGCACTAGCGGAGAGAGACCCCTTGTCGTTAGTGACGGCCATGGTGGCTTTGGCGCGCTGTGGTGAGCCGTCGGTCGAAAGTCGCATCGTCGATGCACTCGGGCGAGTGGACTGGAACAAGCTTTCGGAGGCCGATCGATTGTCGCTGCTGCGAGCCTACGGACTGACGTTTGCCCGCCTGGGACCGCCGGATGCTGCCTCGCGCGAAGCGGTTCTCGGTCGCCTCGATAGTCACTTCCCGGCCAAGAGCCGCTCGCTCAACCGCGAATTGGCGGCCGTGCTGGTGTATCTCGAGGCTCCCCAGGTCGCCGCGCGAACGCTCAAGTTGCTGCTCGCATCGCAAACGCAAGAAGATCAAGTTCAGTACGCCTTGGTGCTGCGCGCCTTGAAATCGGGATGGACGCTGGACGAGCGTCGTGCCTATTTCACCTGGTTCAACACCACCGGCAGCTTCCGCGGCGGCCATTCGTTTTCTGGTTTCATCCAGAACATCCGCAATGAGGCAATCGCCTCGCTGGACGATAAGGAGAAGACCTCTCTGGCCGAAATCATCAATGCGAAGCTGGAAGCAGTCGATCCGAACGCTACTGTGGCGGCTCGCCCGTTCGTCAAGAAGTGGGAAGTCGCTGATTTGCTATCCGCCACCGAAGGCAAGGGGCGCAACTTCGAGCATGGTCGCGAGATGTTTGGTGCCGCAGCTTGTTTCAAATGCCATCGCTTCGCCGGTGAAGGCGGGATCATCGGCCCGGATCTGACGGGCGTCGGCAAACGGTTCAACAACCAATACCTGTTGGAGTCGTTGATCGAGCCAAGCAAAGTCATCTCGGATCAGTATCAAGCCAGCATCTTCTTGACGACCAACGGCCAAACCATCATCGGCAAGGTCGCGAATTTGAACGGCGACAAACTGATGGTGATCACAAACATGCTCGAACCCGGCAATTTCACAAACGTTGCCACGGGCGACATCGAAGAAGTGCAGCCCTCGCGAGTCTCGATGATGCCGAACGGCTTGCTCGATACGCTCGATCAAGAGGAGATTCTTGACTTGTTGGCGTATCTCAAGTCGGGCGGTGATGCGAGTGATCCGGTGTTCAAGAAGTAGGGTGGGCGCGCGCTCACCGACTCGAACAATGGAAGGCACGACCGTCATCACCCGTGTCGAAGGAACATACGGTTGTACTACGATAGGGATCGTCTAGAAAATAACTTCATGGA
>CAUJKL010000821.1 GCA_963204995.1 Planctomycetota bacterium
TTCTTCTCGGCCCATCAATTGGAACCAAAGGCTCGGCTTCTTGCCCAGTTTTTGGATCTCGCTCCACATATAAGTCAGATGCACCGCGCTCGCTTCGTCGATGCTCAGATTGAATTCGGGCAGCAGGTCTTGCGAGCGGCCTGCCGTCTGATGGAACAGGTAGACCGCCTTCCGCGCTTGCCTCTGGAGTTCTTCACGCTCGGTCAGAATCATTCCGGACGGATAGGTCAGCGTGACACTGCGCAGCCGCCGCATCCGATGCGGCTCGCCCACCGTACGGCGATAGGTCGGCGAATTGGTATAACCGTAAGCCTGGACCAGGATCTCGTACATCGCGCCCATCATCAACACGCGCGGGGCATGGGTCGGTTTTATTGGGCTCTCGTCATAATCAGCGCCCGGTTCATCGACCCGGTCGTCTTCCGAGAGATAGCGGAGCAGCGGGCCGCGCAGAGTCGCCGCGTGGCGCTCGTTGTCGAAGCGACCGTTGGGATCGGCCATGTACCAGTTCGACCCTTCCAACCAACTCGCGTCTTTACTCCACAGATAACGCTTCGGAGAACTCAAGCTCGTCCGCACCTCGCCATCCGTCCGCATGACTAGCGACAGATCATGGGCTTCGCGTCCGACGCGAACTTGGGAAAAATCCTGAAAGGTATCAGGCGTCGAGTAAACCGTCGTCTTCTTGTCAACTTGTTTCTTTCCCAGCCAGCCATCGACGGTATCCTTGACGTAGATTTCGTCGTCGATCTTGGGCGGATCGAGATAAGGCGATGCACACCAATGGCTGCGCGACGAGAACCACCAGGTTGCGTGATTCCGCGCCACTTCGCCTTTCTCGTCCCAGGCATCCAGGTGATACCGGTGCATCAGTTGCAGCGGGTGCATCATCGGGTCTTGGGCCACGTCGCCGTGGAACTCGATGAGCAGTCCGCCCGTGCGATTGTTACCGAAGTCCACAACCAGATGAACATCCTTGGGATCGCCGCCCTCGGCGGTTGCGGAGCGAATGAGGAACCGCACCGCACCGATACCTTCCAAAGGCTGGCCGTTGGTGCCCAACAGAGCCTCGATCGAAACGTCAAAATCCCCAAGCATCCGGCCTTCCTTGCAGAAGTAGCCCGTGTCGGTTTCCTTTTCGTTGGGACCGAGCGTTGTATCGACGGCCAGCAGAAGCTGATTCTGGCTGGGGATCAATTGCCACTGGATGTACCAAAAGTCCTTGACGCTGCCAGCGGAATTGCTTTTGCAGCGTTGCCAGCCGTAGCCGACTTGCTCGGCGGTGAACCGCAAATTCGGCTTCAAAGGGAAGCAGATGATCTGTACGCCGGTGTTGGCGAACAGGACGGGCGAGCTTGTTTTTGACGCTTGCATGGAGTCGTTCCAAAGTCCAAAGCCGATCACAAGGATCGAACTAGTAGGCGGCGAGAATTTGACTTATCTCATCGTTACCGACGGGGATTTCCGTATGTGCTCCGGCCGCCGAAGCCAGCGCCAACGGCAGCCGCTGATGCCAACGCAGCACGAACGGATTCATTAAACCAAAGTGATGGCCATTGATTCCCGCTTGCGCGTCCAACGGCGCCCTGCTGGGGCCGGGGTTCATCACGAAGTCGTTGAGCACGAGCTGTACATACTCGCGGACGACATGCCGACGAGCACCCTGATCGCTCACTTGCAGCGTGATGATCCGCAACAGCCGTTCGCTGAGCGGCACGAAGACGTGTTCACAGCGAAAATAGTCGCTCATGTATCTGGCGAGGAACCCGAAGTCGTCGTCCGGCAGCCACGACGTGTTGTGGTTCGGTGCGTTGACGTGCTGATGCCACCGCTGAGGTGCCCACGTGGTGCCCCACTCCTTGAGGAAATCGTGTAGCCGCCGGGGAAAGCGATCCTCGATTTTCTCCGTGCGACCACGACCCGTTCGTTGCTCGGCGAACTCGGCCAGTTCCATCACATTACCTGCGCTAAAAGACAAAGTTTTCTCCAAAGCTTGAACCCGTTCGTAGACGAATTCCTCGTCGGCCAGCCAGTCCAGAACTCGTTTGCCGATCGCCAGTCGCTTGTCGCGATCCACATTGGCATTCGGATCGACGTACCAACTGCGAGCAAGGTTACGAACCGTCTGCTGGATCTCCTTGATCTGCCCCTCCAGCGTATCTTGCTTTTGAGCCGAGCTGGTACATTTCAGAAAGCCGTCGCAGATTAGCGACACACCGCCGTCATTGTCCTGCATGGCGACTTGCCATTTCTTCTCCGGCTCTTTGACATATTCCTTGACAAGTGGGGTTGCGAGAAAAACTCGCTGAGCGTCTTCCCATTTACTTGGACCACCGTAGGGAGCGTGCTGGCGGCGTTCCGCGTCAGAATCCCAGGTTCCAGGATACCGGATAGGGAAAACATTCGTGAAACGTCGGCCCTCGCCGCCAAAGTCTTTCATCACGTCACCCAAAGTATGTTCTACGATTTGGGTAAGTCGTGCATTGTACAAGTCTTTGTTCACCTCATTGCGGGTCTCGAACTCCTCGTCGAGCCCTGTCATACCGATGAACAGTGCCGGCGTACTGGCTTGGACTCGCTGCGGCCACACTTCACGCCCATAGCGGGTATACCCCCACTTATCGACGTACTCCTTGAGCAATTGCTTTACACCCACCATTCCGCCACGCAACAGCAGGAGCATCGTTTGGACCTGTCGCTCTTCGATGTAACGTTCGATCAGATAGAAGACCTTGCCACGTTTGACGATCATCATTTTTTCTTCAAGAGTCTGCGCCATGTTCGAACGCCCTTCACTGCTATCACCACCGCCTGCGACCATGCCAGGGAGATCAAGAATGTCCATCTTCTTCACCACTTCACGCCACTCACCGTTAAGTCGATGGGGTATGACAGGCATCACCATTTCAAGCATTGCGGCCTGGATGATCGACACTTCGTCCGACGGTCCTCGCCCACCGGGTGCATAGTCGAGTACATACCAACTCCCTTTAACTGCATCCACGAAATCGGCCCATTTCGTCACATTTTTCCACTGTGAGTCTTTGCTGTGTTGCTCACTCGCTAGTTGGCTGTCGAGTAGAAACTTGGCGGCACCCCAATGAATCAAGATTCCGTCCCGTCCGCCTTGGCGAACCTTGGCGATGTAGTGACGCACGTCGTTGAACAGCTGAGTGATGCGACCACGAACATCGGGCGCGGTAGTTGAATCCCAGAACAGTCGGCCAGATATCTCGACATAGCCCGATTCCGAGAGCGGATAACGGCTGAGGAACGAATTGAACATTGCTTCATCCACTCTGAACTGCCGATGATCGAGGTTTCGCATGTAGGCATACGTGTCGATCAGGTCCATCTGCCAATCGCGATTGCCGGCGTCCGCTCCATGTGATTGTGAGATCGACTCGAACAAGTCGCGAAGCTGTCCTTCTTCCCAGGTGGCTGTGGATGGAGGGCATTCGCTTCGAAAGCCTCGGGCGACTACACGCAGCCATTCGGACCGAGACAGCGCCCTTATTTTCACCGGATATTCCGGCAATGCCTGCGGATCGAACCGATCCTTCGTCGTGAAGCGAGTGACTAGCGCGGTCGCTTCGTTGCTGCCACTTTGCGGATTGATATCCGCAGCGAACGAGAGTTCGCGAATATACGCATCCGGCGAAAGCGTATCGCACTTGCCCAGCGGGCTGTCACGATCATCCGCCGGGTGCAACACACGACCCATGAACAGGCTCTTACCGACTTGCGATGGGCCGTAAACCGCCGACGCAACCGGCACTTTCGACGAATTAAACAAATTGGTCGCCAGACGCCGCAGGCGAAGCAATTGAAATTCGTCCGTCGCATTGATCTCGAAATCGCTGTCTGAGCGACTCGCGCCGTGGCGACCGACCCAGTCGGTCAGTTCATCCGCGTAGTTGACGAGGCGTTCCGCTTCCGCCTGAATCGCCAGATCCCGGTCTTCCGGGAACCCATCTCGATCGGTCGCCATGGTTTCTAAATCCTGTAAATGGTTTGCGTCACAACTTGCGGGAACCAGCCCCGACTTCTATTTTCGATTTGCGGCTTCCGTATCTAATCTGACCTTAAAGGTGCATGGAAATCGTTCTATGGTGCCGTCGACTTGGCTGCGTGATTCGAGAAAGACGGTATAGACCGCATCATTTCCGCCGAGTGTCAGAATGGGACTAGGCAACGATACGGAGACTTGCTTGCCGTTCGGTGTCGCCGACATCCAAGTTCCTGCGCCTCCTTCCAACACCGCACGATACTGCGTATCGCCGGACATCGAGCCCGATATCTTAATCATCACCGAAAACTGTCCATTCGCGACGAGATCGAGTTGACCAACCGCGACGTCGCTAAATGGATTCCCCTCCACGGTCACCTTGACCGCCACGGTCTGGCCGTTATGTTCAGCCACCAGCCGTGTTTGACCGACTTCATTTCCCACGAATCCGCCAGACTCGGGTTTCAAAATCGTCGGGTCTTCGCTGGTCAGCGACATGTTGACTTCTCGCGGCTCTCGCTCGCCCGGTCGCCGCGCCAGAATCTTCACCGGCGGGGCTGGTTGCCCGACGCGAACCGAGATCGATTCGGGCTGAATGCTCAGCAATCCAAGATCTTCCACTCCGTCGTCCACGACTACTAATGCAACCTTTTGACTCTGGGCCGAATTGGGGGCCTGCGCCAGGAGGCCCACCATCTCGAACTCGCCGGGTGCCTTGCCAATCACGCGTGGTGGCTGATGCTCCGCAATGCCGTCACTAGGTCGTAAACCGATGCGGGGCGCGGCGGGATCGCCAGCCAGCGTGAGGGCGTTGGTCAAGTCTTGACGACCGCCACCGTTCTCGGGATATCCCCACAGCTTATAGGGACGCGACTCGTTGACGGCCAACGGCTTGTTATCGACTTCAATCTCCAGCCGTGCGAAACGAAGGGCCACGGGTTCGATTAACAAATTGACGGGTGCCGAAATCAGATCCTTATAACGCGCTTTGATGCTGACCGTGCTGGGCGCTTTGCCAACGACTGATCCACCTGGGGCCAATTCGACCAGATTCGCTTGATCGCGATCGACTACCAGGGAAGCGCCATCGCTCGTGACATCCTTCGAGCCCTCGGCGGTGAGCAATTCCACGGTGAACTGCGCCGTCGCGCCAACGGTGGATGTCGTGGGGCCGCTGAGCACTAACTCGGAACCCGCTGCGTCGTCGCCCGTGGGCTGATCCTCGCGGCCGCTGGGCGGTTCGCCGGATTCCGCCACGGAGACCGAGACCGTGGCGGCGACGTCTTGAAACTTGGGATCGACATCGGCGGGCGTGACCTTGACCGTCGTTTCGCCGGGGCTCACGGCCCGCAACGTGCGATTGCTATCCACCGCCACGACCGCGGGATCGCTCGACACGACACGATAGTCCGTATCCACCGGAGCAATGCCGCGACCGGGAATAATCTGGACGCGCTGGAATTGTTGTGTTTCGCCGACGGTCATGCTGACCGGATTGGGGCGGACTTCGAGTCGTGCTTCGCTCGCATGATCGACCACGCGCACAACCAGCGGGTTTCGCGTCGGCAGGCCTTGGAAAGTTGCCGTGACTTTGGTCGAACCGAGCTTCAGCGGTTTGAAGACCGCGCCGGATGCCGTCCACTTCTTGTCAACAACATCTTCAGCGCCATCGAACTTCATCTCTGTCCGATGATCAACAT
This sequence comes from Planctomycetota bacterium, assembly GCA_963204995.1. GTDB lineage: Bacteria > Planctomycetota > Planctomycetia > Pirellulales > Pirellulaceae. Next base: position 5,710 of record CAUJKL010000821.1, read on the forward strand.
CTTCCTCGGTGCCGTCGGCAGCGACCTTCACCACGCGAACGCTCGCACCGGGCGTGCCGAGTTGCAACGTGAGAACATCGGGAATAAACCTCAAGCCCGGTGGCAAGACCGGTGGAGTCGCGGGTGGCTCCGGGCGATCGGATGCCGTTACGGTGATCTTCGCTTCCGCTCGCAGGTCGCGCAACTGAACGCGAAGGCTTGTGAAGCCGGGACTTGTCCCAACGAGAGTGAATGGCTCTTGAACGCGGGCGGCGGTCGTGTTGCTCAACCGCACTTCGACACCGTCGGCAGGCGTGAGCGCGCGTTCTTGAGTGCCGCGTTTGGCGAAGACGAGGAACGCTTGTTGCTCGCCGACGGCCAGTGTCGCATCAAGCGGCTCGATGCGCAAATCGCTCCACGACTGATCGCCGACGGCCACAGCAACCTTCTTCGTCTTCCCGCCAAGACTCACATCGATCGTCGCTTCTCCCGGTGACACCCCTCGCACCGTGCGGCCATCCAACTCGATGGCTTGGGGTTGGCTGCCACCGGCGGCGATCAACAGATCGGCATGGTCACTAATATCACGTCGTCCGCCGGGTCCGACTCCTTGCACACGAAGCTGTTGCTCTTCACCTGGAGCAAGCACAAGCTGTTGCGGCAAGACCTCAAAATCGGTGATCTCGGAATCCTCAACCGTGAACTGGGCGGTGGCCGGATCGGGGCTATCGGGCAACGTCGCGGAAATCGTCGCACTCCCGGTACTCCGTCCGGTCAAGTTCGTTCCTTGAGCGGCGACGATGGCCGGAGCCGAAGACTCGATCAGGGCGGATGCCGTGCGATCGGTTCTCGCACCCGCGGAATCGACCAGAAACACGCGAACCGGTTTTGATTCGCCAATGCCCAACAGCGCCGAGGACGGCTCGATGACGACACGCACCGGACCCGTCGGCTGGTCGGTCGCTTCGACCGTCACTGGCAATACGGCCTTCTGACCGCCGTAAGTGAAGGCGACTTGTGCATCGCCGGGCGACACGCCAACGAGTGATCCCGTATCGGGATCAACTCGAACTGTATCGGGTCGCGAGGACGTAATGCCAGCTTCGAATGTCAGATCGATGTCGCCGCGCCGGAGTGCGATATCGCTGCCGATCGACTTGGATTCTCCAACGCGCAGAACTAACGACTCAGGCGTGAGTGTCAATTCGTCTTCCAGATCAACTTCCGAGTCTCGCACGGTGACTTCGGTAGCGGCCGTCGCGGTCCCCAATTTGGCGACGACGGTGGCCGACCCTGTTTTCACAGCCGTGATGGTCGATCCGGCGACTCGCACAACGTCTTCAGCTCGGCTTTCCCAGACAAGTCCTGCCGCGTTGGAAACGTCCCCCAACGCCGTTCGCGCGTCGCCCTCGCCTGAAAAACCCAGCGCCCGGAGACCGGTGGTTTCGCCCACGGCAAGTTGCAGTGTCCTGGGGTCGATCTCGATTGAGTGAACGCCTGCTGGTTCGACGACCTCGACGGCCAAACCATCGGTCGAACTAACTCCTTGAAACTCGGCTTGGACCACCGCCGCGCCAACGCGCAGCCCCGTGATGCGGCCCGTCGAGACCGCGACCGCCGCGTCGCCCGTGGTACCAATGACGGTGAGTTGCGATTGGCTCGTCACGTCGCGCGGGGTACCGCTTGCAAATTCCGCTTCGACCTTCACGTCGGTGAACTCCGCGCCAACCGGCACGGTTACCATCGATCCTTTACTGCTGGTGATCCGCACGAGTGTTGGCTTCTCGTCGGTCAGCGGAACGTCGTCGCTGGGCGGTGGCGTGGCCCCAACGATGCGCGTTTCGAAGTCGACTTTGCGGCCGTCGACCGTCGCACTCAGACGCTGCACGTGACCGCCGCCGCGCGCGCTCAAGACGGGAGGAGTCCACGACACATGCTCGCTCTCGAAGGCAGGTAACCACTCGACGTTGACCGCCGGTTGTTGCTCACCGTCCTGGTCGATCAGAATCGTATAACGCTGCTTGTTGGGGACTGCCAAGGTATCGCCAGACGGTTCTCGCCCAACGATCAGCTTGACGTCTGGATCGCTGGCCGCCGGGACTTCGTCCGCGGCCTTCTTGGAAATCAAGAGCTTCGCCCGCGCGCCTTGGTAGCCAGCTTCCAACGAGATTTGGTCGGGAGAAGTCGTGGTCAGGGCCAAGCTGGGTCGCAGGCCCGCCGAAGACGGAGTCCAAGAGAAATCGCCCGCTGCGTTGATCCAATTGACGGCGGTTGGTTGCACTTCGATCCAACTGCCTGCTCCGCCCGATCCCTTTTGCTCCACCTTGGGCGAGAACAACTGTCCCGGTGCGAGCGTCACCTGATCGGGCACGACTCGCAGTTCAGGCGGGCCTTTCGACTTGTCCGGCTCAATCACATCGATCAGCGTCTTTGCGGTTTTTCCTTGCCATGTGGCAGCGAACTCGAATGTCTTTCTGGTCTGCCTCTTGCCGATCAACGCGGGCGGTTGCCAGTCAATGGCATCTTGGTTCAAGCTCGCGAACTTGACGTTGGAATCACCGCTCAGCGATATCTCTCGCTCGCCCTCGTCCGAGACGAACACCAACTGCAACTCGGCACGTCCACCGACGGGAAGCTGCAACGAGCTGGGCCGCAGGACCAATTCCCCCTGGTCGCGATCGACGACATGAAACTCTTGCTTCGCCGGCGCGGCAGACGCGGGATGCCTTGCCGCGACCGTTACGACACCAGCCGCGAGCGCGGTGTAGGCACCCGACTTGCGCGCCACATTCAGCTTGGCGGCATCCACGGAAACGAATTCAGCGTGATCGGCGGGGACACTTGTCCCATCGGCAGCGACGAGTGCCGCGCGGAATTGACCAGTCTCGCCAACGACGAGCGGGTTCTTGTTGGCCACGATCACCAACTGTCTCGGCGGCTCTGCCACCGCTTGAATCGTCACAGATGCCGACGATTCACCTTGGTAAACCGCCACCACTTCCAGCGGTTTGGCGTCCACGGCGGTCGCCGCCGCCGTGGCGGTGACGCCATCGAAGGACAAGCCACTGCTAGGCTCGGGAGTCACCTTCCATTGCACCCGATCCGCCTTGACTTCGATACGTCGGCCATCTCCGTAGTTGGCCCACACCTGCAATTGCGCGGACTGGCCGACGGGGACGGAGAGCGAGCCTTCGGGGGTTAACACAAGCCGCATCGGCGCAGCAACGACGCTGATCTTTGCGGTTGCCTGCAACTCACCCACGCGCAGCGATAGCGTCTGGGGTGAGCCGCTGGTCGGTGCGACTCCTCGGATTGCGAGCGTGGACGGATCGAAGTCGACAAAGCTGGACGCGGGCAAGCGCTCGGCTTGAATCTGATCCGGGGCCAAGTCGACCGTGTTGCCGGCGTCCGTCTCGCCGACGACACGAACTCGCAACGTCTCGTCGACCGCGACCGAGATGCGTTCTGGAACGATGGCAATCGAGCGGAACAACTCGCGCGTCACGTCGATGTTAATTTCGACTTGATTGGCGTCTTGCGACACGAGGACGATCGCGTTCTTCCCAGGACTTCGTCCGATGACGCGTCCGTCTTCGGTCACCTCTACGACCTTGGGCGCGGAACTAATGAATTGAATCGGCGAATTGCTGGCAGTCGAAACTTGTAGTTCGGTTGTCTCGCCGACCGCCAGCTCGATGGTATCGGGCGAGACCTCGAAGGACTCCCCGCCGTCACCGGCGACTACTTTCATATCGACCTCCGCCAGCAGCCCGCCGAAATTGGCCGATAACTTGGCGGTTCCCGCTTGTATCGCGTGCAGCACTCCGTCCTCGATGCGCGCGATGTGGGGCGGATTCACCAGCAAGTTCAATTTGGAGGAACCGGAAACCGCATAGCGTTTTCCGCTCTTGGCGACCGCTTCGGCATTGATACCCGTCGCTTGCCGAACCGTCAACTCATTGCGTTCGAGTGCCAGACTTAGCGACTCGTATTCCTCGTCGCGAACCTCGACTTTCGCCGAGGCATCGAACCACGGCTGACTGGCCGAGGCGCGATACATGGCTCGCACGGATGCCGTACCGGCGGTAACGCCCTCGAGCACTCCGCGATGCACAAACACGGCGTTGCTGTCGGCCGGAGCCCAGAGCGCGGCCTCGGTCAAATCGACTTTGCCGCCGGAGTCGTATTCACCCATCAATCGCAAGCGAGAGGTGGCACCAACGCCCAGCGTCACTTCCGCGGGTTCGAGCGTCAGGCGATTCGGGTTTCGCGGAGGCTCGACGGTAACGGTGGCTTGCGTGGTTTGATTGCCCAGATAGAAGTTGACCACACTCTTGCCCGGCGCGCGAGCCATAGCCACGGTTTCGGCGGGATGGAAGCGAGCAACACGCGGCGAGTCGCTACGTGCGACCACGCGATTGGTCACGTCCTCGGAGTCTAGCCGAACCATGAACTCAATTCTCGCGCCGACGGGGCCCGTCCAGTTGAGAGGCTCCGCGACGAGTTGCGGCGCGGCCGCGACCGGAGCGGGTGCCGGAGGCAGGACTTCGCTCTTGCCTCGGCCGAACCAATAGCCGATCGCCAGTGCGACTAGCGCGAGGCAAATGCCGCCGATCGCCAACAGCTTCTTCTTGCCACGGCTCTTAACAACCTCATCGCCAGCAGGAGGTTTTGTAACACCCTGGCCACTGCAAATCGGACAATGTGGATCGTTAGCGCGTTTCGCGAACAACGTGCGACAGTTGGGGTCGGTACAGATAATCGGAGCCGCGGGCTCCAAATCCTTGCGTTGAAAACCCCACAGCCAGACCAATCGCCAGACGCCGCCCGGCGTCTTCCACTTGAAAAAACTACACGACTGATGAGCTGGACCCGATTTCCGAATCTCCTCGAAGTGTCGCAGCAGCGTCTTGCGCAACTCCTCGTTTTCGATTTGCGGCAGGCGCTGCTCAAGCAATTCCAGGTCGCTCTTGAGATCACTATTCGTGCGCAACTCTCGTTCATTCACTGGCTCGCACAACACATCGTGCGGTCGTCCGCCCGATTCGTCGCAGACGAAGAAGCTGACGTGATCCCCGTTCCGCTCCGGTTGTGCTGCGAGTCGTCCTAGTCCCTTTCGCAGCTTGCGGTCGGTGCTATTCGACTTGTCGAGAATCGGCAAATCATTCAGCGACACTCCCACAAAATCTCGAGCGTCTTTGCCGAGGTCAACTTGGAGAATTCGCTTAGGCATTGCTACTGCACCGTCGGTGATAGGAACTGAGAATCGAAACCCATCTGCGCTTATCTAAATCATTGCAACTGCTGACGGATCTTCATTTCGCCGTCCAGAACTAACTCGAATGCGCTCGTACCGATCGGTA
>CAUJKL010000822.1 GCA_963204995.1 Planctomycetota bacterium
TACTCCGGTATCCTCAACTTCAAAGACGGCGGCGTTCTCTTCCATGCGACTGCGTAGCGTCACCTTGCCTCCCGGTTCGGTGTATTTAATGGCGTTCGACAACAGATTAATTGCCGACTGCATCAACATGTCGCGGTCGACAAAGACGCCGAGATACATGGGGCTGAGATCGACGGCCAGTGTGATTTGCTTTTGCTCGCTCGAAGGCTGAACGACACTGTGTGCGGCTTCCAACAGTTCGTTTAACGAATGGTTCTGTTTCTCAACCTTCTCGACACCGGCTTCGACTCTCGCCAGATTGAGCAAGTTTTCGATCAACCGTTGCAATCGATCGGCCTGCGTGTCGATCACGGTCAGGAACTCTTCGCGTGTCACGTCGTCTTCGGCCTCGCCATCGAGTAACAGCTCGACATAAGCACGAATCCCCGACAGTGGCGTCTTCATCTCGTGACTGGCCGCCGACACGAATTCGGCATGTCGCTTTTGGATTCCGCGTTCACTACTGATATCGGCGAGGACGAGTACCGCTCCGTTCAGTTCCGACTTCCCGTCTTCGCTGTCGCCCACCAGCGCTCGGCAAGTCAGCCGATACCAACACAACCTTCCCGAAGCCGAGGCAATCTCCAATTCGCTCGTGCGATGCGTTGCCGAATATCGTTTCAGTGTGTCGCCAAGCACATCGACCAAGGCCGTGCAATTCAGCTGTTTTGCGGCCGAGACTGGCGAGTTTTCGTCAATCTCCAGAGCGAAGAGCTTTCGCGCGGCTTGATTTGCCCACACGATCTCGCCATACGGATTTGTCGCCAGCGCCGCATCTGGCAAGCCGTTGGCAAAATCGTTCAGCCGAGCGTATTCGTTGGTGACGCGACGCAACTTCACTTCGGCACTCGTCCAGTTATGTTCGGCTTCATCGGCGCGACAGCCATATTCCACCAGGCACTCGCGCACCCTTGAGAAGATCGGTTGCCAATGATTGTTGTTTGGTAGGCAGGGCAGTGTACCGTTGAGTTCGGCGTCGGCCAGATCGTGGTGATCGAGTCGGCAGAGCATGTCGATGTAGCGTTGCGCGCTCCTTTCGCTGCTCGATTGGCGCATCGCGTCGAGCCGAAACATCGCTCCCGCAGCTGCGAGGCAACCAATCGCCAGGAACAACCGCCAGACCCAGCTCGAAGCCGGTAGCGTGGGCTCGATCACCCAGGCCGCTGCAAGGCCAATGGTGATAACAAGCAGCAACTTGACTTCGTAGCGCTGAATTGTGTTGTTTCCGAAGAGCATGACGGTGGCACGTTAAGTTTCTGAATGGCGGCCTGAGGTGTTTACGCAACACAAGGCATCTCGAAATCATAGGTCAGTGCTAAACACCCGTCTTGCTGAAGGTTGTGAAACCGCGGCATGCTGTCGCGAATGTCGCAGTTGTGGCCGAAACACCACACCGGTCGAGCGATGCAGAGAGCAACGACTTCGACGATGGTGACGGTTGAAGTGATTGGCCGTCTGGGCTGTGCCGGTGAAGCGATCGGTTTGACTCTATAAAGCTCGCCGCTGGCATCGCCTTAAACTTGATATACCATTCACGGTTGGCAATGGCGCTATTACGACGCACGTACGACGGCCCTCCGAGGCCGTCGAATTCTGCACGACGGCCTCGGAGGGCCGTCGTACAATAAGCGTCAACGCCATCGGCGAGCGGTATAACGAAAGTCGCGATCGGCTAGGAATTTGCGAGCGTTGCTACTTCGGTTAAATCTTCGCACGTGTACGATCAACTTGCGGCTTATATTCAACAGTCGCTTTCCGTCTTGGGCCCGAAGGGTCCGCACAACCCCTGCCGGGTGCCGTAAGGCCCCGGATCGATTGCCAAGTGCGTATCGAAGCCCTGAAAGGGCGACACTTTTAGTATCGCTACTCCCAGATATATCGAAGGTCATATTCAACTAGGCGAAAACTTCGTTGCGATGTCCAGCGGAGAGATAGGGGTTGCGGTTCTTTGTGCTGAACACGATATAGTAGAGGAGCTGGTGATGAGTTTCTGCCATGATGTTGGCCCTCGCTGTGTCGCCCTTTCAGGGCTTGAGAAGTAAATTTGCGATCTTCGACCGGGGCCTTACGGCACCCGGCAGTGGTTGTTTCGACCCTTCGGGCCGGAGGAACTTTCTGCCTTTCTGCCTCCAACGCTCCGTCTAAATGCCATGTAGCAACGCTCACGAAATAACGTCCCCAATTGTTTCTGGATATACGCCAATTAGCCCTTGGAATACCGCGAACCGAGGAAGTTATTTCGTGAGCGTTGCTAGGCATGTTTTTACGGCAGCCAAGGAGTGTTAGATTGGCGACGAGAACGCATCGCTTGCTGTCCCTTCCTCCTCTGACGAACGCACTCACAAAATGGCCGTTCAATGCACGAAATGCGGCGAAGAGTTGATGGGCTCGGTCAATCGATGTTGGCGGTGCGGGCAGGAGTTCGTTGCTCGTCGAACCGAGGGCGATCTGCCTCCGATCCGACGCAGTCCTGTCGTTGATGCAGCGATTGAAGTCTTTGTGGCAGAAGTTTCCGTCGTAGAAGCCTCGGCGCTCGAAGCCAACGTCGCTGCTGAACAAGCCAGTAGCCAGCGAGATACCAACGTGGTGCGACGCGGTTCGCCCTTTGGGGATCGGGGTACGGCGATTCTGGAAACAGTCAAACCGGGAGCGGGCAAACCAGGAGCGGGCAATGATGGCCGGGACGAGCAACGGGAACGCGAAGTCAGATACCAGAAGCGCGGTGGGGCGGCAGCCAGCGCGACGTTGACAGTGCCTCTGGCGGTCGTCAGCTTCGCGGCGGCGTTTCTCTTTCCCATCGCGGGCGGCTTGCTGTCGCTGTTGGGAGTTGGATTCGGCGTGTGGGGGCTCAGTTCGCGGCGTCGTGGTTTGGCGTTCGTTGGCTTGCTGCTGTGTTGCCTCAGTCTTGTGATCGCCACGTTTAACGGTGTGATCGATCTCTATGTCAGCTGGTACGGCGTTGCTCCGTGGGAATCGGATGTGATGTTGCCGTAACGGACATCACTTCGCGTAGAGTTCCTCGTACTTCGCGATCATGGCTCGCAGCGAGAACTCGGTCTGAATCCTCTCGCGGTTTGTCGCCCCCAGCTTTGCGTGTTGCGTCGAGTCTGCAACGATCTTGCAAACGGCGTCAATGAACGCTGCGTCATCGCCAAACGGCACCGCTTGTTCTGTGGCGAGTGGTCCAAGAACTTCCTGCACTCCCTCGACCGACGTTGCCACGACGGGCAATCCCGCGCCCATCGCTTCGATCAACACATTGGGCATGCCCTCCCAGCGAGATGGCAGCAGGAGCAGTTCCGCCGCTTGCATCCACTGCGGAACATCGGGCCTCCAACCGACAAAATGAACTCTGCTTTGAATGTTGAGCCTTACAGCAAGCTCAGTAAGCGAGTTTCGCTCGGGGCCCTCGCCGATGATGACGAGATCATGTTCGGGGAGTCGGCTGAGTAATTCTGGAGCCAGCTGCAACAGCCAATCAAATCCCTTCTGCTCATGGAGTCGCCCGACGCAAAGCAACACTTTCCGTCCGGTCGCGATGCCGAATTGCGTCCGGTCGATCGGTGTTTCCGGCGATGTGTCTCCCAGCTCGATACCGTTGGGAATTACGAGTAGCTTCGCGCGTGGAAAACCTCCCTTGGCGGCGACAAAGTCTGCGACCGATTGGCTCACGCAAACAACTTGGTCGACGTGTCGGAGCGCGAATCGCTCCAACGTCATCCGCCAGCGAGTAGGATCGGCGACGCGAATGCCGCTGAATACCCGCGCAACACCGGCTGACCGGGCGGCGTACGCTCCGATGACATTGGCGTGAAACAAGAAGGTTTGCACGATCTTCGTCTCGTGTTGGCGGAGCAAGACTTTCAGCTTCCTCACGCCGAAGATAAAGCTCGCAGGCGATCGCAAGTTGAGGAAGTGAACAGGGATGTTTGCCGCTTCAATCTGTTGGACGAGCAGATCCG
>CAUJKL010000823.1 GCA_963204995.1 Planctomycetota bacterium
TCGCAAGTCCCACGGCATAGACGAGTTAGTGCGAATTGCGTAAGCCAAAAGTTTTTTCCCGAGCCTGTGTATGCTCTTTGCGGTTGATACCACGATTTGACCACGAAGCGCTCGCCGCACGTGGCAGGCGACGATGTCCGGGGGTTCGCTCGTGGCCAGATGGCGTGGCCGTAAAACGTGCATGATCCAGGCGAGCGTGGGCACCAAGGACTGCGGCCTTGCCTCAAAGCGGTCTGCGACCGCAAAATTGTAGACGGCACACTCCGTGGGCCGTCTACATTGCGTGCGAAACAACATCGTAGCAACGCTCACGAAATTACTTCCCCGCTTTTCTTGCAATCATCACGACGGAGCTTGATGGCTACATTGGATTTGCGGAAGTTATTTCGTGAGCGTTGCTACTCGCGGTGACCGGTATACACCTTGCGAAGAATCAGCGAACCGACAATCGCATTTGAATATTGCTCGAAGCGTGCGATGTGGGTACGTTAGAATGTGCCCAAGGCATTGCTGTGGAGTTGGATGATGCGCAAAGTTAATCCGCGTTCGAGCCGCGACCGTTCACAGCGATCAGGCTTCACCCTCGTCGAACTGTTGGTCGTGATCGCCATCATCGGCATTCTTGTGGCGATCTTATTGCCTGCGGTGCAAGCCGCCCGCGAAGCGGCTCGCAAGCTGGAATGCAAGAATCACCTCAAGCAAATTGGCTTGGCGTTCCACATGCATCACGATACGTACAAGCACTTCCCAACAAATGGTTGGGGCTGGCAATGGACGGGAGATGCCAGTCGCGGATATGACCAGCGGCAGCCTGGCGGTTGGACGTTCAACATCTTGACGTATCTCGAACAAGCCTCCGCGAGAGAACTGGCCACCGGCGGTGCCTCGACCGCCCAGTTGCTGCAAACGCCGATCGCTGTTTACTACTGCCCCAGCCGCCGCGCCGCACAACTGTATCCCGTTGGTCCGGCGTTGCCGCCCTTCATCAATTCGGCGCTCGTGACCGAGGCGGCCAAGAATGACTACGCCGTGTGCGCTGGCGATTCGATCATTAGTACGCCTCCCGGGCCACCGAGCATGAACCCCATTGACGTCAATACCTATGCCTGGCCGCCCTTTCGACAAGCTTCCGGGATTTCGTACGTGCGGCTTCAGATTCGCATGGCCGAAGTTACCGATGGCACGAGTCAGACGGCGATGGTCGGTGAAAAATACCTGGCCAGATTGCACTACCGCTCGGGCGATTCGTATGGCGACGATCACCCGATCTTCATCGGCGACGATGCCGACAATCGACGTTGGACCGACGAGCCGCCGACCAAAGATGCGACGGTAGACGATATCCAACATTTTGGTAGCGCCCATCCTGGCGATTGCCAGTTTGTGTTGTGTGATGGTTCGACGCGCACGATCAGCTATACGATCGACGCCCAAGTGTTTCGGAACTTCGGCAATCGCCACGACGGCAATCCGATCGAGCTCGGGGATTAGCCAGCGATGAAACTAATTGTGCAGATTCCGTGTCTTAACGAAGAAGAGACGCTGCCGGAAACCGTGGCCGACATTCCGCGGTACATCGACGGAGTGGATGAGATTGAATTGCTGATTGTGGATGACGGCAGCACGGATCGAACCATCGAAGTGGCCCGTCGGTGCGGCGTCGAGCACATCGTTGTCCATAAACAAAACATGGGTTTAGCGGCGGCGTTTCGGACGGGGAAGTCCATTGGTCGCGCGAGCGGCACCGAAGTCGGCGATCGAGATTGGCGCGGGGCCGGGATACCTCGCGGCACGATTGTTTATGAATGCGGAGGGGCCGGTGCTGGACTATCTCGGCACGGATATTTGCGCGCGACAAGTCGCGACCGCTCGGGCGCGTTATCCGCAGTTCTCCTTTCGCTGTGCGTCCGCCTACGAGTTGCCGATCCCCGACCGTTCGTGCGATTTGGGGGTGGCGTGCGAAGTGCTGGAACATCTGGAAGATCCCGACAAGGCATTGACCGAACTAGCACGAGTCACGCGCCGCCATGCACTCATCAGCGTGCCGTGGGAACCGATGTGGCGAATACTCAATTGCGGACGCGGCAAATACCTGAGCAGCTTCGGAAACACGCCGGGCCACGTCCAGCATTATAGTCGCCGCAGATTCCGGCAATTGATTGCCTCTCACTTCGAGATTGTCGAGGAACGTCGGCCTTTTCCGTGGACCATGTTGTTGGTGAAGCCGCGTTGAGCGAATGTTTAAACAGCCTAGATATTGGGTAATTGTCGACTCGACGACTCGCATGGACAGCCAACTTGACGCCTGAATCACTTCGATCTCACGCGAGTCCGTTCGACTCCTGGCAGCGCATCGCACGACGCTGTGCCACAGGCTCATCACGACGGAGCGCGACGCCTACTTTTCAAAACAGCTTCTTGCTATCCAGCAGCAGCGTGACGGGGCCGTCGTTGACGAGCGCCACGTTCATGTGCGCGCGGAAGCGGCCGGTGGCGACTTTGATACCCTTCATGCCGACTCCGGCAATGAACGTGTTGTAAAGTTCCTCGGCCTGTGCGGGCGGAGCGGCTTGCGTGAAACTCGGCCGACGGCCCTTCCGGCAGTCGCCGTAGAGCGTGAATTGACTGACCACCAACATCGCGCCGCCGATATCTTCGAGCGACTGATTCATCTTCTCATCAGCATCTTCGAAAATCCGCAGCCCGCAGATCTTATCGGCCAAATGCCTCGCATCGTCAGCGGTATCGTCACTGGTGACACCCAGCAGCACGAGCAAACCGCGTGCGATTTCGCCAACAAGTTCACCTTCGACGGTCACACTGGCTTGACTCACGCGTTGAACACATGCACGCATTGGTATTGGCTGTTACCCTTCCGCTGGCTGGCGAGCGAGACTCCGTCGCTCGCGTTCTGCTTCGGCAGCGACAAGTATCTCCTTGATCAACTCATAGTTTTTGCCGATCAACGTGACTTGCGCCAACAGACAGCCGCCAATCACAACGATCCCGAGCATGGCGAGTCCCCAGTGGTATTCGACCCAGTTCGCGGCATCTGGATTGAGCGTAACTGGATCGGATGCAGCGCCGAGGCCGGCGATAAAAAGAATCAGCAAGATGGCGATGAGTGCATAGGGAAACGCGTTCCGCTTCAGCCGCTGGCTCCGCTGGGCAAGCCCTTGGTCGAGCGAGAAGGCGTCGACGACTTCCCGACACCAACGATTGGTGCCGATGAAGTAAGTCACGGCGATGCTATTCACCAGCAGTGTGACCAAGGCCGCGCCCATGCCTACCCAAATATGCAGCCAGAACGCCGAGCGTTGGTCTTTCAATTGTTTAGCCGCTTGTTCGAGCTGACTTTCCGATTGGTCCAACGTCACCCGGTCGCTCGAAGTATCTGCCAGTTGGTCATACGCATGATAGGCCGACTGAAATGCTCGAGACGAAGTGCCGAAATCCCCGATGGTCACACCGATCAGCAGATTGGCGGCAAGCAACGTGATCGCAAAGACAGCAAGTGTGAGAAAGATGCGGGACACTGGTTCACGTCCACCGAGTTGGGGTTATCAAACGGATATTGTTTCATAACTTAGAGGGCGCTTTGCGAACTGCCTACCCGCCCCCGCACTTCGACAATCTCAAGTTAGCACCTTCAATGATGTTTCGATGGTTCAAGGCACTCCAGAGGGCATTGATTCCGTGCCCCACTCCCCTGCCCCGACGATGGACGCTATTACCGGCATGAGTCGCCAATTTGCACCACGACCCGTCCCAACGCTCGGTTGACGATGGGGATACCCACAAACTAGAATCGGCGAATACGCACACCTTTGGGTGGCCTATGTGGACGTAAGCCGCGCCTCCCTTCATTCCCAGGATCGACGTCGGATGGCCTTTCTCACCGCGAACAACGGCCCGCAAGCCGGCCGGCGATATGAACTCGACCGGCCTGAATCGGTCCTTGGCCGGCATCCCGAATGTGATATCGTGATCGACGTTGGCGCGGTCAGTCGTTATCACTGCAAAGTGATCGGCGATGGTCTGCGTTTTTACGCCGAAGACCTCAACAGCCGAAACGGTACGTTTCTGAACGAGGTCGTGATCGAAGGCCGAACGCTTCTCGAACACGGATGCCTGATTCGTGTGTGCGATGTCGTCTTTACCTTTCACGATCGTGAGCAGCCCGCCTCCTCTTCAGACGACTCGAGTTTTCGAGCGGTGATGGTCGACGACGATTCCTCGGATTCCGGGGGCTCGACGATCATGTCGAAGCTGGATGTTCGGTCCAGCATCAACGGCCCGATGCTTGCGGCCAGCGCGGAAGCCAAGCTGACGGCATTGATCGAGATCACGCGAAGCCTG
>CAUJKL010000824.1 GCA_963204995.1 Planctomycetota bacterium
CGTCGCCATAGAAACTTTTTTGCCCGAAAACTCGTTGCCAAAAACGAGCGTAATCTGCTACGGGATCGTGAATTGCACTTCAGCCACCCTGCGAAAGTGGCTGGAACTTAATTGCGAATGACAGCCTGATGCATGAGCGGCTGATGAGATGAAATGGCGTCTGAGACGTATGACCTGTGGCTGGCAAATGCTTGATGGCTCGCCGTTTGATAGTTTGATGAAAGTGTAGTTACCGCTGGTCAACGAGAACACCCCGCCAAAATATTGCCAGAATAGCTACTTTACTTCGCCCAAGCCGGAGCGACTGTTGGGGCTCATCCAGCCGTCCTGCCCTGCTATATCGCTCAGGAACCGTGACCCATCCATACTCAGCTAACGTGACCCTCTGCCTGGAAAGGGAATGGGTAGCAAGTAATGCTTCCTTTTCCAAGTAGCTTTTCGGTCAGGAACGGTTATGAAGATTGCGCTACTTGGAGCGGGCTGAGTTTCAGTCAGTAGATAAAAAAACCTCGCCGACGCTGGACGCGTGAGCGTCCAAAACGTAGACGAGGGTGTGCAAAAAAACTTTTTAACTCTACCCGAGAATTTGGCTTTTGGACGATCGCGGTCGGGCACTTCTTTGAGTTTTTGCCAGATTGGCATCAGCACGACCGCGCCAAGCCGACTGTCCATAGTTATCTGATCGCACTGCAAGACGCCGTGCGAGATCGTGAGGACCTGCGCGGTTGCCAAGTGGACTGTCAGCACTGCGGAATCACGTTCCTGACCGTGCCGGCCAACGCTGGACGTGATGATCTCCGGTGCCCCTTTGGATGCCGCGATCATCATCGACGGCAGCAGTCCCATCAGCGGAGCGCCGCCTACTACCGGACGGATGTCGGTCGGCAGAAGAAGCAGCGACTGAATGCCCGGCGGAGCGTCAGGCAGTCCCCAGCAGAGCAGGCCACAGACCAGTCCAATTCGGTCCAGGACGAAGCAACGCCAAAGGAGATTGCGTCATCGTCTTCCCTAGCGATGCAATTGCCGGGCAGCATTCGTATCACCGCAACGATGCTGGACCAGTCCGTGCTCTTGCCCTATCTGCTACTTCTCTTTGCGATCATCGGACGGCGAACGCTTACTGCTGAGGAACTGATCGCACTGCTGCGCCAGCGTATGAGACAACACAGCCTCGTACATGGTAGTCGCCGAGACTACGTTGTAACTATCTTGCAACAGCAACCTCCTTAACCGCCCGTGAGATAACATTCCATGGCCAATTCTGTGGAATTGAACCAGATCGATCGACGTTATGAAGCTTGTCGCGTGCGCAACGCCGCTCGAGAAGCGCGCTTAAGGGACGACATTTCGCAACGAGGCATTCAGGAGCCGCTGTTGGGGACGCAACACAATGCGAAGTTTATCTTGTTGGACGGATTCAAACGCTGGCGGAGTGCACGTCGATTAGGCATCGAGTCGGTTCCGGTGCGCGCAATGGGTGAAGAAGATGCGATGGGGATCATCATGCTGATGCGTGCTGGCCGATCGCTCACACTCAATATCCTGGAAGAAGCCCACTTCATTGAACAGCTCATCCGCACACACGGCATGACCCTTGCCGAGATCGCCCGCCAATTGCAACGAAGTAAGGCCTGGGTTTCGATGCGTCGTCAACTATTGGGTGAAATTCCGCCCAGCGTGCGGCGCGCATTACAGCAGGGAAAGTTTCCAGTCTACTCCTACCTCTATACCTTGCGGCCGTTCATGCGCATGAACGGTACCGACACGGTCGCGATCGAACGGTTCGTACAACAAGTAGCTGGCCAGTCGTTAAGTCTCCGAGACATTGAACTCTTGGCGGATAGTTATTTCCGCGGACCCGCTCCTCTGCGCCAGGCCATCGATGACGGCCAATGGAAATGGTCACTGCAGCAAGTGAAAGAGACTCTCGCTCAGGCCGATATGGTCAGCGCGTTTGAGCAATCAGTGCTGCAGGATCTCCAGCAACTGATGAAACTCGTAGCGCGCCTTGTGAAGCACTGCCACGACGCACGTCTGGTCCATCCCCTCTTCTTTGCGGAGGCCAGTCTTCTGTCCACGGGCCTGTTGGCGCAACAAGCAACATTCCACCAAGCCCTGGAGATGCTCCATGCTCGATCCCGACATGCGTAATACGATTTATCAGATGCACGAGCATGGCATCAGCTTCCGTGAAATTGCGAGGCTGTTTCAGATCAGCCGCAATACGGTGCGCAAGGTGATCCGGCAGGGGCAGAACACTCCGCGTGATCCTCGGCGTGATCGCATCCACGTGGATCCCGAGCTGTTGCAACGGCTGTACCGGGAATGCGAAGGCTGGGCACAACGGATTCATGAGCGACTCACGGAAGAAGAACATATCGCGATTGGCTATTCGACCCTGACGCGTTTACTGCGGGAACAAGGCTATGGTCAACAGGCCAACCCGCGTTGCGATCAGGTGCCCGATGAACCCGGTCTGGAGATGCAACACGATACTAGCCCGTATCGGATTCCGGTGGGCGGAAAACTGCGCAAGCTGATCGCAAGTGTGTTGTATCTGCGTTACGCCAAACGGCGTTACTTGATGTTCTATTCCGTATTCAATCGCTTCAAGATGAAGAGCTTCTTTCACGAAGCCTTGAGGTTCTGGGGCTACGCTGCTGGCCGATGCATCATTGACAACACGAATTTGGCGAGGCTCCGCGGTAGCGGCGCCAAAGCGGTGATCGTCCCCGAGATGCAGGCATTCGGTCGCCAGTACGGTTTTGAGTTCATCTGCCATGAGATCGGACACGCCAACCGCAAGGCCGGTGAAGAACGCAGCTTCTGGACGGTGGAAACCAATTTTCTGCCAGGCCGCACCTTTGAAAGTCTGGAAGACCTCAACCGCCAAGCATTTCAATGGGCGACTGAACGCATGGACCACCGCCCGCAAGGCAAAACACGACTGATCCCGCTGAAAGCCTTCGAACATGAGGTCACATTTCTGACACCGGTTTCACCGCATCTTTCCGCCCCCTATCAAACGCATCCGCGCGGCATCGACCAGTATGGGTATGTGACGTTTCAAGCCAATTACTACTGGGTGCCTGGAGAAGGTCGCGGTCAAGTGAAAGTACTGGAAGAAGCGGATCGTCTCCGTATCTTCCAGAATCACGAGTGCCTCGTCGAATATGCATTACCGCCGGACGGCGTGAAACAACAACGCTTCGTGCCACCGGGCGCCCCCACTCCCAAATATCAACCCAAGAATCGACACCAACGCTCCGACCGCGAAGCCCAGCAGCTGCGGGCGATGGGCGAGGACGTGGTCGCCTATCTCGATTTCATCCAACAAGCGCCGGGCATCCAGCGTCATCAATATACGCGGGGCCTGTTGGAGTTGAGTTCCAAGCTCAAGCAAGATGTCTTCTGCAAAGCCCTCGCCCGCGCGCTGCGCTATCGGATTACCAAACTGGAGACGGTGCGTCGGATCGCCTGGTGGTGTCTCCACGAACTCGATCAACCGCTTCCCGCAGTGGAAGTGGACGAACAGTATCGCGATCGCGCAGCCTTTCGGGAAGGCTGTTTCACCGATCTCCCCGACCTTTCTCGTTACGAACTGGCCCCTGAACCTCCGAAAGAAAGTGAGAGTAAGTAAACATGGTAAATCAAGATGAGTTAACGCGTATGTTAACGCAATTGCGCTTGCACCGACTGGCTAGTCACTGGGACGAATACCTGACGCAAGCGCGCAAAGAGCGTTATTCTCCCGTGCGTCTGCTGCAATACGTGATCGAGCAAGAATATGCGGCCAAATGCGAAACATCACGACAGTTACGCCGCCAACGCGCCAATATTCCCGAAGAATTGGAGCTGGAGACCTATCCGTTTGACAGACAACCGAAACTGGATCGCAAACGGATCGTGTCGCTTTACGACAGCTTCGACTACATCACCCAACAGCGCAACATGGTCTGGCTCGGGCCCACCGGCTGTGGCAAAACAGGATTAGCAACGGCCTTTCTGCTGCAAGCGCTCGATCGCGGGCATCGTGGCTACTTTATCACCTTCCCAGAGTTGATCGATCGGCTCTTCAAATCGATGGCGGATCACTCCCAGGACAAAGTATTTCGACGCTTCGCTGCCTACGACTGCTTGGTCATTGATGAAGTCGGTTATGTGGAGGTCGAGCCCGCTCAAGTCGGCCAGTTCTTCACGTTGATGCAGCGCCGGCACAAGACCAAAACGACGTTGATTACTTCGAATCTGGGCTTCTCGGAGTGGGGGTCGTTCCTGCACAACAACCATCTGACCTCGGCCTTGATCGATCGGCTGACCGAACATAGTCATGTGATCAACATGAGAGATTGCGAGAGTCTTCGCCCTAAATTGTCGGAACAGGCCTGACCTGTGTCTCTGCGTGATTCTTCCGATTGGAGCGAACGAGCCAACGCCGTTCGCGGGATTCCCTTGGAATCGATTCTCATCCTGCACGGTGCACAACGGGATCTTCGCGACAGGAACCGTTGGCGCACCGCGCGAGGAAATCTCTCCGTCACCGGCACACAGTTCATGAACTGGATGGAGAACAAAGGCGGAGGCGGTGCCATTGATCTGGTGATGCATCTGGATAAAGTACCGTATCAAGAAGCATTGATCTGGCTGGAAACGCACTTCGGCCGCATCCTACCGCAATTATCGCCACCCTCGGCGAAACGCCCGCGCTCGCTGCAACTGCCCGGCCGTACGGAGGCGGGCCTCGCGTCCGTACGGCATTACCTCACCTTCGAACGTCATCTGCGCGACGAACTCGTTGAATCTGTCATCACCCGTGGCGCGATCTACGCTGACGCTCGGCGAAACGCCGTGTTTCTGATGGTTCAAGGCGCTGACAACAAGGCTGTCGGTGCCGAGCTTCGCAGCACGACAAACGCCAGCTGGCGCAGCATAGCCCCCGGGAGCCAAAAAGACGCCGGATACTTCTGGACTGGGATGCGCGGCAGCGAACGCATCATTCTCTGTGAATCTGCGATCGATGCTCTGAGCTGTTATCAGTTATTAGGTCAATGCATCTGCATCTCGACGGCAGGCGCCCGTTCTGACGCTCAATGGCTACCCGCACTGCTCCGGCGGGGCTACGAAATCCATAACGGCTTTGATAATGACGACGCCGGAAACTCTGCTGCCGCTGTGATGATCGCGAGATATCCGATGGTGCAACGTCTCACCCCGCCGGCCAAAGACTGGAACGACGCACTCCATCGCTGGACCTAGTGACTGACACGTCGATGGCGTCTCGATCACGATGCGAGCTCACAGGGTCAGTTTATCTGAGCCTGCCTGGGTCAGTTCATCTGAGCGGTATAGTCCTGCACTCGTCTGCCAGATTGTCATGATTCCCTCCCCGCAATTCTTGACAATCGCTCCGTGTTACTGTCTCATTGTTAGATGCCCGAACCCGGTGATGCGCACTCGTCCAATGGTGTCAGACTTAATCGTCCGCAGGAGCGTGCTTGCCATAGCCACATAGATGCCCGAGCCCTGTTGTCGTCGTGTTGTCAGGCACAGGTTGCTGGTACGTCGTTGATAGGTTAACGAACGTGTTCACCGAATGAGCCAAGCTCGTGGGAGTCCTAGGAAATTCGGACTTAGTCATCGCATCGTCGTGGTCACGCAGTGAAGCACGGGATCGATGGTTGCGAGAAAAAACGAATGAAGAGAAAGTGTGACAACCGTGAGTTCTGTTTTTGATGTCGAACATTGCACTCGCTCAGGTAAACCCAGAGCCATGAAGGGCGATCAAATGGTGCCTGCGAACTTATCTAAAGTGATGTTGGCGATTGCGTCTGTCATGTTCGCCCTAGTCATGGTGACACTAGCCTTTGCGGAAGACATTGATTTCACACACGATTCGGAGACCAGTCACTTAAGGCAAGCTGGTGTGCAGATAGATCTTGGCATATGTAAGACGATATTCACTCGTCTTCCTCGAACCCGTGGGGACATCACGCCGCCTCCAGCCGCTTCTCGGACAATTTTGATTCCGCCGTCGCTCGACTTTCTTGCTCATGTTCCGAAAAAAGAAAGCCGTTCTAACGTAAGCGTACATAGTGCCTCGGGATTTTTCTCCGTCCTGGCGTGAATTCGTCGTGTACGTTTGTGGCGTTGTCGTATGCATTTCACGCTGTTCGCAAGGAGAACACACGCCATGTCCCGTACCGCCAGTCCCAGCAAGTTCGTGCTCTGGAAAGAACGCCTCGAACAATTCCATTCGAGCCAGCAAACGATTCGGCAATTCTGTGCGGCGGTCGGCTGCTCGGTCGCCACTTTCTACTACTGGAAACGGAGACTCCCACCCCAGTCGCGTGCGATCTCAACCTCGGCCGCG
>CAUJKL010000825.1 GCA_963204995.1 Planctomycetota bacterium
GACAACTTCCGCGTTCGTGATGTTGCGATACCGAAAGATCTACTCGGTGATCGCTTCGATCGTCGCACCGATCTCCGTACTTTGGTCGACCGCATGAAGCGGATCAATGATGAAGCAGCCGGCGATCCCGTAACAGCACTCGACACTTACTACCAGCAAGGCTACGACCTGGTACTCTCGAAAGATGCTCAAGCCGCGTTCGACATCAGCCACGAAAGCGACACGCTCCGCGACGCCTACGGGCGAAATTCGTTCGGCCAGCGATGCTTGCTCAGTCGACGTCTCGTTGAAGCAGGGGTACCCTTTGTGACCGTCTACGATGGCGGTTGGGATCACCATTCGGATCTCTTTGGCACGTGTCGCAAGCGACTGCCCGAGTGGGATTCGACCGTCGCCACGCTCATCAGTGACTTGGATGAGCGTGGCATGTTGGAATCCACCCTGGTCGTGGCTCTTGGCGAATTCGGTCGCACGCCAAAGATCTCCACCCTCTCGGGGCAATCGCAACCGGGTCGCGACCATTGGGCCAATGCGATGTCTGTGCTGATGGCCGGCGGCGGTACTCCGGGCGGGACCGTCGTTGGTGCCACTGACCGTACTGGTCATTCGGCAATCGAGAGTGTCCTGTCGCCAGAAAACTTCGTCTCGACGGTCTATACGAAGCTGGGGATCGACCCGGACAAGGTGCTTTACACGCCGCAGGGTCGGCCCTCGCATCTCGTAAGCGATCCGACGCCTATTCGCGAACTTTGCTAGTCACAGGCTGCAAAGATTCGATGGCGAGTCGATGTTTGCGTTGCAGATTGTCGGATGCTTTTGACGCAAGTTTCTACGAGCTGCGCCGCGCAGGAGATACCACGTCGATACGCTCGACGCAGCAAGGGCTTGAGAGGGGCAAGGCAGTCTTAAACTATCGCTTACGATGGCGGATCTTGGCCCGCATACGACGCTTCTTACGGCCAACCTTGCGTCGTCCTTTTCCAGTTCTCTTCGTTCCCACTTCGGGCTCCCGGTAATACCAACAATTGACTAACCAGCCGGTGACACGACGTTCATCCGGCGCAGCCAGACAGGTTAGCAGACGCAATCGCATACTGGCAAGGGCGGTGATCGCCGATGCCGCCCGGAATCGATCTACCAGTCGAGGTCCGGGGCCGATTCCAAGGTGTTTTGGATCAGCGTCAGCAAGACGTTGGGATCGTAAGGTTTGCGGAGATAATACGCACAGCCAGCACTTCGAGCGCGACGGACGACATCGTCGGTTTCCATCCCACTCAAAATAATAACTGGGACGCCGCAAGTCGCGGCATTATCGCCCAGTTGTTGGCAGACATCGAAGCCGTTAAGGTCCGGCAATCCGAGATCCAGCAGTATTAGATCAGGCACGACCGAGGTTGCCGATTCCAAAGCCTGCTCGCCTGAACTTGCGGTCGGAGCGTCATACCCAAGTTTTCTAAGGCGGTACGAGAGAGCCTCGACTTGATCCGCCTCATCATCGACGACCAGGATTCGTCTGGGGAGATCGAGTGTGATGGGCTCTTCGGCAGGTTGTGGGAGGGCTGCGTCGACCATCTGAACGTCCCGTCGGGATGCGGTTACTCCGATTAATCGCAATCTGCCTCCGCGACTTATCTGCGAAGGCAGTGTTGCACTATCGAAACATAGGTCGCACAAACGATGCGTCAAGAAGAAATGTTGCCAAAATGCAACCGCTCCTTGGCATGCACTGCCCATCAGCCTTCACGTGAATTGGCGATCAGTTCGGTCGCACCTTGTTCAATCAGGCGGCGTGCGGCTTCTTCTCCGAGTGCGATCGCGGAGCTGACGTCGCCGCTCACATTCGCCTCTAGCCGCGTTCTTCCATCCGTGCTGAGTACAACGGCATCTAGACGCAGTTTGCCATCCACAACCCTTCCCCAGGCCCCTACGGGTGCCAAGCAGCCGCCTCGCAACGCCGCCAACAGAGCCCGCTCGGCCAACACGCAAGCGTGTGTGTCCGGGTCATCTAACTGTTTTACCGTCGCGATCGTTGCCTGGTCATCGTGCCGCGTTTCGAGGCCGAGTGCGCCCTGACCAACCGCAGGAAGCATCATCGTCGGTGAAAGGATCTGAGTAATGCGATCCGCCATGCCGAGTCGCTTAAGCCCGGCTTCTGCCAGGATGATTGCGTCGAACTCCCCATCGTCGAGCTTTTGCAAGCGAGTTTCGACATTGCCGCGAATATCAAGGACCGTCAAATGGGGGCGAGCGTGCAGTAGTTGGGACTGGCGACGGCGACTGCCTGTGCCAACGCGAGCACCGCTGGGCAGTTGGTCGATGGCGGTGAATCGGCTGGAAATGAACGCGTCGCACGCGCTTTCACGCCTTGGTACTGCCGCCAAGCCCAAGCCGTCGATGCGTTCCGTTGGCAAGTCCTTTAAGCTGTGAACCGCGAGATCGACTCGCCGATCCAGCAAGGCGCGCTGGATCTCTTTCGTGAATAAACCCTGGCCGGTGCTCTGGGTGATGGGCGTTGTCGTACCGTCACCGCCGGTCTTGATGAAGACCAACTCGACTGCCGCACCAAGCTCGGTCAAGCGGGCTGCTACCCATTCCGCTTGCCAGCGCGCGAGGGCGCTGGCTCGTGTGCCCAGACGGATCGTGGTATCAGTTGGACGATTCGAGGCTATCGGTTCGTTCGTCGGCACGTTTTCCATTTTCGCTCGACCCATTGCCGCCACCG
>CAUJKL010000826.1 GCA_963204995.1 Planctomycetota bacterium
CTGATATATCAGCGTGCTAACTGTAACGCCAGACGGGTAATTCGTCAATAAACTGGGCGATAAATCTCGGCCGAGATGGATCCGGATTTCCCAGCCGAGGAGGTGATGTTAGGCGATCATTGGCGGGGACGGCCTCGTTGGCGTGTATCGGGTGAGCGAGATAAGAAGCCGCGTTCGCTTTCATCTGAGAGCTGCGCCGCGATCGTCGTATCGCGGCAGGCCGCCGAGTCGTTCACCGCATGCGATCTTGTCGATAGCCTGGCCGCGGGGCAAGTCTGCACCGGCGTTCACTCTTACCATCCCGAAGATTGAGCGTGTTCCTGTGCGCGACTGATCGTGACAGCCGAACTGGATGTTCAACTGATCGAACAGATGCTGGCCGATCTCGAAGAAAAAGATTGCCTTTCGACCCTTGTGGAACGAGTCGTTCATAGTCGACAATTCCGATATCGCCGATCCGGCGGCGACGAACAACCAGAAGCGAGGGAGCGAAACGAATGACGACAATCACTCAGCGATCGTCGGTTTCGGTTTCGCGCCGCGGGTTCTTGCGCGGTGCCGGGATCTCGCTGGCCCTGCCGCGGTTGGAGTCGTTGCCGGTTCGTGCCGCGGAAACGGGAACACTTACGAGTCAGCGCGATACCGCGAAACCACCCGTTCGATTCGCCGGCATGTATTTTTCCAACGGCGTCGAACCCGTTCACTGGTGGGCTCGTGGTCGTGGTTGGTCGATGGAGATCGGCCCGGGGCTGGAACCATTGAAGCCACTTTGCGAAGACATCGTGTTTGTGCGCGGACTGTTTGACGAGCAGTCGGTAAAGAACAACAGCGCTCATCTTGGCAGAACGCCGAACCTCTTGTCGGGAGCCTGGGTCAGTCTCGATCAGAATGACATTCGTGTCGGCAAGACCATCGATCAAGTGCTTGCGCAGCAGATCGGTCGCCAGACGGCGGTATCTAACCTGAGGGGTCAGGCACGACATGCCCAGACGACCACGATTTGCGACCGGCAACTATCTGTATCACGTGCTCAATCGGGCTGTTGGCCGAGCGACAATCTTCGAGACGGAGGAAGACTACATCGCTTTTCTTCGGGTTGTGGAAGAAACGAGAACGCAGGTGCCCGTGCGGCTGTTGTCCTTCTGTTTGATGCCCAATCATTGGCATCTCATCTTATGGCCGAAGTAAGACGGCGATTTGTCGGAGTACATGCGACTGCTAACCGTTACGCACACCACTCGTTGGCACAAGGCTCATGGCACGGCAGGTACTGGTCCCATTTATCAAGGCCGATTCAAGTCGTTTCCCGTTCAAAGCGACGATCACTTCTAACCGTCGCCGGTACGTCGCGCGCAATGCGCTGACCGGCAAACGCGCAATGCGCTGACCGGCAAACGCGTTCGCCGCGCGGAGACCTGGTGGTGGAGCAGTTTATGGATCCGCGAGAGCAATACCGCGGACGTCACGTTGGCCGAATGGCCGCTGGCTCGACCGTCTGACTGGAAAGAACTCGTCAATCAACCACAAACCGCGA
Organism: Planctomycetota bacterium; assembly: GCA_963204995.1. Lineage (GTDB taxonomy): Bacteria > Planctomycetota > Planctomycetia > Pirellulales > Pirellulaceae. Next base: position 1,535 of record CAUJKL010000826.1, read on the forward strand.
AAGAAATCGAAGCCGTTCAACACGCCATCAAGCGAGGTTGTCCATTCGGTTCGGAGACGTGGACCATACGAACTGCGGAGCGGCTGGGTCCCGAATCGACTTTGCGGCCAAGGGTGCGACCGAGGTAGCATAGGTGAGCGTGATGGGGTCGGGTCGCTTTTCTTTAAGCGGCGAGCCGTCCGCTGATAATGCAATTGAATTTCGAGGCAGAGTGTCAGGCTGAAGTCGACAGAAAAGAGACCCGACTCCGTGCGCCTGTACAGTGTGTCATCTTGGTGCCAACTGGCGGTCAGATTGTGCCAGCCTGCGAGAACTTGAGGAACGTGGGTATGTGGTCCGGCGGGTGCGAGGGTATTCTCAGATCGATGTGGCGCGAAACGAACTTGCTTCGCGGGCGATTCTGGACGGCTTTCTCGAAACGGTCTGGGTCGATGCGGACATTGGTTTTCATCCCGACGCGATCGAGAAGTTGCGAGAGCATAACGTACCCATCGTTTGCGGTGTGTATGCCAAAAAGGGCAAACGCGAGCTGGCCATCAACGTGTTGCCTGGGACGAAGCAATTGGTGTTTGGTGACAAGGGCGGCCTAAGCGAGATCCAGTACGCGGCAACGGGATTCTTGCTCGTTCGGCGGCAGGTATATTTGGACATCCAATTCAAGTTATGGCTGCCTTTGGACAAATCACAAGGGTCAGGGAAAGCGCCGGGATAAAACCGGCTTGGAATTGGGAATGAAAGAGTCCTACAGAGAAAACTTAGCCAGTTGCTCTGGCCTCAAACCGTACGCTGGCGATGGTAATGTCGCGGGTGTGGCATCGGCAAGAGGAAACGCAGGCCAGCCCACCCAGAGGATACCCGGCTACGAAATCATCACTTCCGTGTGCCGATCTAGTTCTGACCGGGAGAAGGCCACATCGGCGATTCCAATATTGGCGAGGAATCGACGGACACGGCGGAGTCTGAGAACCTGTGCATGTGTTGACATTCCAAGCGCGAGAACCGGGAGAGCCCCTTGGTTTCCACATCGCCTCGCCGCGGGGTGGAACGGTCAGCGAACCTCTGCGAGGGCACTTCTGACATGAACGCTGATGGGAAGTCAGATGACTTCGTAGTACCGTCGACACGGGTGAACAAAGCTGCGACCGCAGTGGCGGAATCCGTCGAGGAAAGGAAGTCACCGAAGGGAAGCATTGCCGAACTGCCATCGATGTTGCAAACACTGTGTTAGATCCAACATCCCTTGGAATGGCACGGCACTCACGACAGGTATCAACGCCGAGTGTTGAGATCGTTTGACCTAACGGAGGAGCCGTATGAGTTATCCTTCACGTACGGATCCGTGCGGGGGGCCGCCGGTAACGGCAGTCCCTACCGCGATACTCATTGATGAGTGCAAATGATACATCAATGAGTCCTGACCCCTTAGAGTTGTTTCGGTTGCACGATATTCGGTTTGGCATTCGAGCGGACCAACAGGTTCAGGATCTGTCGTTTGGTGGACAAATCATGTGAAACAATAAGTCCTGACCCCTTTGATTTGTCCCGTGGTCGCAATCGACACCCACATGGCAGCTTTTGATTTGTTTAATCTTCTTTTCTCGTTCCCCTTTTCTCGTTTTTCTCGTTCAGGTTCAATACGACACCACACGTTACTCCAATGATCGAGCCCAAGAGTACTCCCAAAACAATAAGTATTGGCACAAGGCCAGCAAAGATGGCAACATCCATTTCGCGATCATAAATTAACTGAAAGCAATGAAGAAGAAACCACACTCCACAGACGATAATCGTATGCTTCGCGGCCAGCACCGGCCCAGCACATAGGCCGTTGAGGATGTTTGAAACCTCCAGATCATCGGGGATAGCCAATTGTGATACGTACCTGTAGATAGTTGACGACCAAATCATGATAAGGATTGCAACTGAGACCACCGCTACTGAAAATCGAGTTCTCGGCGCAAGCAGATTAAGTGACAACGATGCGAAGCCCGCGATAACGACGAACGTCGCAACGATAAGAATGCGTTTTGGCTTATCTGGCATTTTTGATCGAGTTTATTAGATTAGTGAGCACACTTGTCTGGCCAAAATTCAGCGTTCCGTGACTAAATGCGCTGTTGAAAAAGTCGTCGAGATCTACAATTTCAACTAGTCGTGTAGCGGCACTAATGGTGGCAGCCCAAGTATATCCTTTTCGCCCTGCCGACAAGACTGCCGTTTCAAAATTAGACGACTGGGATAGTGTAAATGTACCTGGGTTTTTGGTCCAATTTCCGGCGCTATATTGGGCCATAATCGTTAGCAAGCTCCCCATCTTCTGGGCTGAAAACGGGTTAAGAAAGCTCCTATAACTTGCTATTGCTCGCGGAAAGGTTGCGTTAAACGCTATGCCGCCGATATCTGACGGTGAATTGACCCCAAACGCTAGGCCAACCGTAACAGACAATCCACCTTGGAGTGCATAGTTGCGCATTGCCGAGACTGGAGAAATGCCCGCTTCGGTAAATGCGTAACCATATATTTTCCCGGACGAATATTCGCCGTACAACCCAACGCCAAGCGTCCCGGCAAGCCCATGTGCTGCACCGGACGCACCAATTGTCATTACCCACCCGTCTGGTATGAACTTTGCTCGTGCTATGTTAGTTGCTGCCATCGCGGTTACGAAAGCGTTTTGGGCGAGCGTTATGCCAGCGATTGCTGTTCGCCTAGCATTCAGTGCGCTCGCGGCGTTGCGAACTTGAAGTCTTCCCCAAGATCCAATTGTTGAAAACATTGATGCCAGTGACATTCCAGTCGGATCAATCCCATTCACAGGATCACCATGCACATACGCGTACTTATGCAGCGACTGCGGATCTTGCTTGTTGCCGACGAAGGGATCGACAGTTGGGAATGTCCCCGTCCGGAAATCGACGTAGCGGCGGCGGTTGTAGCCGAGACCAATGCGGATGTCGTATTGCTCGCCGCGGTACAGGATGACGGTGCCGGCGAACGTCGGGTTGAAGCCCAAGGCATTGCCGTAGGCGTCGTACGTGAACGACTTGTCGATTCCGATGTCCCAATAACGGCCGCGTGGCAGGATCGATCGGACGGAGCCATGACCGTCATAGAGGAATAAGTGGCTGCCGGTCGGTACATTCGAAAACGACATCCCACCGTTTTCCGGATCGTACTCGGGAGCATAGCTGGAGATAAATCCAGCGGACCACTGACTGACGACGTCGTGGCCCAGCGTGTAAACCACCTTGCGGACGACGTAGCCCGTGGCGTCGGTCGTCACCTCGCGGAGC
>CAUJKL010000827.1 GCA_963204995.1 Planctomycetota bacterium
ACTGATGCGAAACAACCAGGTCCACTTGGCCGTCGTTGTCGATGTCGCCCTGTGCGGTTCCCCGGCCGAGCCACTCGCCTTCAAAGTACTTCCCTGCCCAAGGCGACACTTCGATAAACGTCCCATCGTGTTCATTGCGGTAAAACTGGGAAGGCATGGCGTACTGCGAAGTCAGCGAGTTCCATCTTAAGTCGTCGATATGGCCCGCGGCGACAAAAAGATCCAGCCAGCCATCGTTGTCGAAGTCCAGAAATTCGGTGCCGAAACCGAGTGACTGCCGACTGGGTGCGCCCAATCCCGATGCACGCGTCTCGTCGGCAAAGCCTTTTCCCTGGAGATTGCGATAGAAGGTGTTTGTCTCCGTGACGAAATGCGTGAGCAGCAGGTCGGTCCAACCGTCTCGGTCAGCGTCGCCGTGCGCGATTCCCATACTCGATTCTGCTGTACCTTGTTCGTTGACGGCAACGCCGAACTGGGCCGCGACTTCATTGAACCGAGGCTCGGCAAGACCGATCTCGCCAGTCGAATTCATCGAATTGTTTAAGTAGAGGAAGTTAGGCGTCCCGTCGTTGGCGACATAAATGTCTGGCCAACCGTCTTGATTGGCATCGAAGATCAAGACCCCAAGGCCCTTGCCATCACTCCCAGTCACGCCCGAATCTCGCGTCGTATCGTGAAACGTGCCGTCTCCGTTCGAGACAAACAACACATCGTCTTCGGCGTGAAAGATGGTCGGCGGACAAGCAACCACCCCATCGGGACTGTTCGGCACGGGGCACAACTCCGGCGGGTCGTCGGTGGTCTGGACATAGTTCGCCACGTACAAGTCGAGGTTACCATCTTGATTTAGGTCAGCGAAGGCGGCACTCGAACTCCACACACTAGCGGTGGAACCCAGTAACTCGCTCGCATCCCTAAACGTGCCGTCTCCTTCGTTGTGCCACAGGCGATTCGTACCGAAGGCCGTCACATACAAATCCTCGAAGCCGTCATTGTCATAGTCGCCCACTGCACAGCCATGGCAATAGCCATGCCACGGCGACATCGCCTGCCGCGTGACAGAACGAAATCGACCGGTGCCGTCGTTCTGGAACATTTGATTGGAGTGCGCCGTATCGACAATCGATCGCGGCAGCCGGCAGCCGTCGGTGAAAAAAAGATCCAAGGCACCGTCCGCATCAAAATCGATCAGTGCCACACCGCCCCCATTGCCTTCGATGATCCGGTGCAACTTCGAAATGTCATCGAACCGTTGGAAATTAACGCCGCTCTCGGCTGCGATGTCGCGAAAGCTCGGCAGCGAGCCCGTCGGTCGCTCGCGAGCGCGCGGGCCTGATTCGGAGTGCGGCGACGCGACGGTCGTTGGCATTGGATCGATCGACGGGGGAGCATCTTTATCAGAACTACACCCACAAAGGAACAGGCAACTCCAACTGAGGAGCATCAGATAAATGTCGAAGAAGGTGTTGCGAGTCAAGTTCGGCGCGAAAGCAACAATTTGTAGGCGTACACTCCGCAAGGTGCATCTTTCCCATGGAATCCATCGCTTCGGCATTGTCGTCATGGATTTCATTCTTTCGGTTGCGTCGCGAGTCGCTCAAGCAGTTCGCGGGCTCCGCGGTGTGCTGGATCCAGCTTGAGTAGATGCCGCGCCATGACGGATGCTCGACTGTTCAGGTTGGCCTGCTCACACAACTCGGTGACTCCCCACAGCGCGGATATATCTGTCTGTCGCACTTGAATCCAGCCCAGGCGATTCTGAATTCTGGCAATCACGCTGGTCTTCTGTAGAGCTATCTCGCTCTCCTCAGGTCGTTGCAAGCCCGCCAGCGCTTTGCCCAATCCCAAATACGATTCACCGTTCGCCGGATCGGCATCAATGGCCATCGTAAACGCGTCGAACGCTTGCTGGAAGCGACCGAAGTGGTTATGCACGTGTCCGCGCAATCGCAACAGGAGCCACGGGTCGTTCTTGCTGGCGGGCGGAAGTTCTTCTAACTTGGCGTTCATCTGTTCCCAGTCCGCGCGTTCATACAGACAAGCCAACAGTGCCGCTTGTGCAGACAGGTCACTCGGTCGCTCGTCGCAGCACTGCCTGAGAATCTGTTCTGCTTGATCGAGTTGCCCTTGCCCAGTTCGATACCTGCCCAAGGCGACACGCAGCACGAAGTCGTCGGGAGTTTGTTCCCAAAACTCCTCCAGCCACTGGACCGCCTGTTCACCGTTCCAACGTAGTACGCTTGGAAAGCAGTAGGTGATGGCGTCGTTCGTATCGGCCGCGCCCAGTAAGTGAATCGCCCGCAAGATGCCGTGTCGCTCTTCGAAACGCAATTCGACGCCGAGTAGAAACCGCAGCATATCCAAAGCCTCCGCGACTTGTGCGGGTGGAAGCGAGCGACCGGCTTGTGCCAGTTCGATAAACTCTTGAAGGTTGCTTTCCGCCTCGGCTGCCCGACGTAGCGTGACAAGCAGCAAACCCTGTTGCAGGCGAGCTTCCGCCCCGTGTTGTGGATGGTCGCTCGGCACTCGTTCCCAGCAGGCGACAGCAGCATCGAGTTGATCTGCGTTGGGATCGGTGGACCAATTAGCGTCGTAGGACGGGTCTCCGGGCCCGTCGTGCGACGGACGGGCCTGGCGACCCGTCCTACTTGTGCGGACCTTGGTGAGCCTCTGTGCCAAGGCGGTCATGATATCCGCTTCTGTGGGCGGTTGTTTCTGACTGGCTCCCAGTTCGTCACGAACTGATCGATAGAGTTCCAGGGAAACGGAGTCGGGAAGACCGGAGATTTCGGGCGGTTCTGGCTGGCGTTCACATGCTGTGAGCAACAAGGCGGCGCACCAGAAGAGAGCGGCCGAACGGGTCTTGAGCGGTGTGCGGACTCCGATCACGATTCGCGACCTTCCGACGATTGAAAGACAAAGGCCAACCGGTTCCCAAGGAAACCGGTTGGCCATCGATACTGTCGACGCTAGATCGATGCGAACTACGGCATCTCGACCGTCTCGCCGTTCTGGATCGAGTTGATCGCCCGCATCACATTGTTTTGGTCCATCGTT
>CAUJKL010000828.1 GCA_963204995.1 Planctomycetota bacterium
GACCTCGTCTGCCGACTTCAACACCTTTTCCAGCTTCGGATCATCGCGCTGATCGAAGCGAACGCGAAAGAATTCCCAGACCCGCCGGACTACCACAAGTCTCTTGTCAAACTTGCGGCATTCGAGGTAAACCAGACCACGTTCCTGACGAGCAGAGACTCCGGCAAGGGCCGAACGCAGTTCGCTCAAGGATTTCAATAAAAAATCTTTGATCGTCAACAACTGGGTTTGATACTGTTTCAAGTTGTCTCTCAGTTGGCGCCGGTCTATCCACCCTTTAATATCAGCTGACAAGGCTTCCAACTCGCGCCTCGCCTGATCGAGCCGGACTCGATTGCCTAACTCTAGATAATGGTTCATGGCTTAACTTTACCGAAGTCTACGCTGACTAATGCGGGGCTTAGCTGATAACCCGCCTACACTCGTTACTAGCGAAGCACCGGCGAAAGATGTTACCAAATTACGCTGCTCAGATCGAGACTGGCAATTAATCTTGATGGCGTGCGTAGCGGGGCACCTCCAGCGTATGCGAAAGTTTCGAGACCTGAGTACGACATCAGCCCCAACGCGGGTGCGAAACCGTGATCCTGCGGTTAACAACGGGGCACCATTTGGCGCGCCAGCAATCATTATTAGCTGGCGATTGGAACGGCTCGCGCCGACGGGGAAAACTGGCAGAACACAATCCGTCGATTTTCCATTTTGGAACTCATATAACCCAAGCTCCGTCGCGTCATCTGTTTTGCGAACGCTTGCTCCTATCTGCAATTGCAACCGATTGGATGAGCATTTCCAGTTTGGCGCTCGTGATCGATTCCGGCTGTTTGCCGTTGAATTCACAGCCGTGCATTTCCGGTGACCACACAAGCCGCACATCAAGCTGTCGCTCAGCGAAAAACCAAAGGGCTTCTTTGGCTCCTTCGACGCCCGACGCTTCGCAGTCGAACATCAGATTCACGCGGCCACCTGCCAGTTGCTTCGCGAACCGCACGATCTTTTCTCCCTGAGCATCCGTCATGCGGTTCGACATGATGCCGAGGGCGGGGACGCCGAGATTGTCGAGACCGATCACGTCGTTGAAGCCTTCGACGATGATCAGGCCGTGCTGGGCAATGAAGTCGCGGTAGCGGGGTTCCTTGAGGCGACTGGCGTGCTGGCCGAAGAGTTCGAGGCCGCGATGAAAGCCTTTTGGGAAACGATGCTTGGCGGGAGGCTCTTTGCCGGAGCGCTCGGGTGCCGAAAGTTGCTGGTACTCCCGTTCCTTCTGTTCGTATTGCACGTCACGGCCGACCCAGGCCAAGACCTTGCCGTGCTCGGAGAGCACGGGGTAAAGAATGCTGCCGCGCAGTGACCAACCGCGTTTGTCGCCGCCGCCATCGTTCGGCAAGTATCCACACCGCCACTTCGTCATCAACTCGGAAGTAAGACACGGGTGACGGCGTACGTAGGCCGCAGCCGCTGGGTTCATCGCGGCAACTTCGCGGATGAACTTATCGTCGATGTTGTGTAGTTCGCGTACATGAGGCTCAGTCGCGTCGATGAGTGGCGTGTTCGATGGGAGCGAGGGAGTGACGGCCCGCCCTGCGGCCTCCGGCTCTTGGCGGGCCGGTGGGCTCGCGGCGGGCTCGCCGGTGCCAGCCAGAACCCGCTTCACGCGTTGGAATTCATCGCCCTTCAGCTTGCCGCCCCTTGGCAATGACTGCGTGAGAAATCCGTGCATCAACGCCAGCAGGTTTCCCCGGAAGCCACATTGATAGGCGTGGCATTGGAAAACCTTTTGTGGATTGTCGGTGTTGATTGCGATCTCTTTGCGACCGCAGTGATCGCCGCCGCAACCAAACGGACAATCGATACGGACCTCGGGGCCGGAGCCCTTCACGTCCGGCGTCAGGCCACACTTTGCGGCGGCTTCTTCCAGCGTGGTCTCGGCCTGCAGTCGATCAACGTCGATATAGCCACCAGGTTTGTTCATTGGGCAATCGGGAAAAGACTGCTTCAATGCTATCGTATTTCCCCGATATGGCTCAAGGAATTATTCTCAGCCAGCGGGACCTCGCGTTGCTCCGACTACTCGACGTAACACCAGCTACCGCCGCACACATACGCAAAGCGAGCGTCACATTCGGCGGTCAACCGTTCCGCGACGAGCGGCGGGTCCGCGAACGTCTGCAAGCTCTCGGTGATGCGGGGCTCGTGAAGAGTTGGCCAGCAGCCGTACCCGGTGGGGGACTTAAGGCATACTACCGACTCACGCTCGAAGGGCATCGAAGCGCCTTCCCCGATGCAACCGAAGCGCCTCCACGAACGAGCTTGCAAGAGATCGCACCGTCGCGGCTCAGGCACTTCATGGTGACGGCGGACGTGATCGTGCATTCGCTCGTCGCGTGTCACGAGCGGGGCGTTCGTGTCTTACAGTCGCTTGGAGACAGCCGACTAACGTTGCAGGTCGGGGAGTACCGGCAGCAGCCGGATTTTCATCTTCAGCTTGGCTATACCGGCAGGACTTTCAATCTTGTCTTCGAAGTTGACAATGCCACGGAACCACTCGACTCGCACCGTGAACAAAGTATCCGCACGAAGATCCTCGGATACGAGACATACCAGGATTGGGTTCTTCGGCTCTGGAATGAATCCGGGCGGGAAGGACCACGCCCCAGCTTTCGCGTCGTATTCCTGACAACCGGTGCCGAGCGTGCCAATCATATCCTCTGGCTGGCTCGGGAGCTGACTCGCAACAAGGATCGCCGTCTGGTCTATGCGACGACGCAAGACGTTTATCTCGGTGAACCACAAGTCGTAACCCAGCCGATCCTGAATGATCATCATGGTCACTGGCAGCCGCTCGTCAACGCACAACCTTCGTCGCGATTCCTACGGGAGCCAATCCAACTCCGGCAGCCCGTCGCGCAGATACCAGCGCTCTGATACGCTGATGTCCGCTGTCTCTTTCGCCCGGAGTGCTTTGACGCGGGTATCAAGCCGCGTCCCTCCATCCGCCCCCACGGAACGAGGAACGGAGCTTTCGGACGTGAGGCGATGGCAGCACCGCCTCGGGAGAGCACGCACATCGAACGGGGCGGTTTTTATTACCAGCTGCATCAGACAATCTTTTCTGTACGCGTGACACTCAATTCCGCAGCTGTTCGCGGTAGGCTAGGCGAGTGCTGTTTCTGATTACCGTCCCGGCCAACAACACGCGTGGCCCGCGTTACATGGAGAAGGCGCTCGCCGCGATGCATCAGGCCCGGCTTCGCCATTCGGTTACGTTGCTCTATGGATCTCGCGATGGACAAATCGGCTTATTCATTCGCTGCCATCCGGCGGATCGCGACGCAGTCCTGGAACCAATCGTCGCCAATTACCCGCA
>CAUJKL010000829.1 GCA_963204995.1 Planctomycetota bacterium
AGTTGAGAGTTGAGAGTTGAGAGTTGAGAGTTGAGAGTTGAGAGTTGAGAGTCAGAAGTCAACAAATCATCAGGTCGTCGGTCGTTCGAGCAGCCGTTCCAGCCGTGAGATGTGACGTTCCAGTCCGGTTATGGTCGATGTCAGCATGGCTACTTCGTCCGCCGACATTTCGTGTCTCTACATCAGCCACTTTGGCCATAGCAACGCTCACGAAATAACTTCTCGGCCTTTCTTGCAATCATCACGACGGAGCGTGATGGCTACATTGGAATTGCGGAAGATACTTCGTGAGCGTTGCTACAGCGTTGCAAACGATGCTGAACTAAGGCGGTCGATTGATCCGTAACAAAGCAATGTGAAAGCGACCTGTTGGTATCAGTCCTTCTAGCAAATCTATCTGATCGTTGAAACGTGTATGTTCGTCAACAGGATCGTTGCGTGGATGCAGAACTCGACGCCCTTCCCGCACATCCGTCTCATTTGGAAAGAATGGCCCTTTATACTGATTACACTTGAAACAGGCATATACCAAATTGTCTTCGTTGTCCGTACCGCCTGCAGAGCTCGGCTGAAAGTGGTCGACCGTCAGTGAACCACCGACATCAGCCTCCGAGGCTTCACAGTACTACACGCTCCTCGTCGCTCAGTTCTTCGCCGCGACACACACGAACATGTATCTCCCACCAGCGTGTCGATTGCGATTAGAAACTGAGCCATTATTGCGATCTGGTCACGTCGAGAGTAGTTCATCGAAAACGTCCTACCTCACGCTTTTGGAACCCGTATCTTTCTGCAGCAAAAAGACTTGCGTTTTAGGACCACGTTTCCGGTCGCCAGTTGCCGCGCGGCAACTGGCTGCAATATTGGCTCACTTCGTGGTCGCAATCGACACCAGCGTTTGTACTTTGAATCATTCATCTGTTAATCGTTGTTAGTTGACCTTGTTCGTTCGTATCCAGGAAGGCATCTCCTCGCTGACACTTTGGGTTAATTGTTCGGGCTTCATCACGACGGAGCGTGATGGCTACCTGTCTTAGGCGGCAATTCGGACTGGAGCACGTGACTCCCAGGCACGCTGGACGACCAAGTCCATGATTCGGATTGCGGAGTCACCGGCACCATAAGGATTCGAGTCGATCTGTCGCCGTGCATATTCCGCTGAATCTCGCAATAAACGCGAGACGGATCTGACAATGTTGTTGCAGGAAGCTCCGACCAATTCGACGCCGCCAGCGTCAACCGCCTCGGGCCGTTCGGTTGTGTCTCGCATCACTAGTACGGGCTTGCGAAGCGATGGTGCTTCTTCTTGTACGCCGCCTGAATCCGTCAATATCAGGTAGGAGCGATCCATCAACCAGACAAACTCTGGGTACGATGCCGGTGGAATGAGATAAACATTGTCATGTCCACCAAGAGTTTCATGTACCGGCTTTTGGACGTTGGGGTTCAAGTGAACGGGATACACGAAGTCGGTATCACCGAACTCCGCAGCGAGCTGGCCAATCGCCTCGCAGATCTGCGCAAAGCCCTCGCCAAAATTTTCACGCCGATGGCCGGTGATTAGTACCATCTTGGGGCGAGTCAACATCGAGTATTTTGCCGCCCACTGGTCGCCGTGACAACGCTCTCGTTCGATCGTCCACAACAAAGCGTCGATTACGGTGTTCCCCGTAACTTTGACTTGCTGACTGGGCACGCCTTCTCGCAGCAAATTTTTCGCGGCCCGAGTCGTTGGGGCACAATGCAGGTAGGCAACAAGCCCGGCAACTCTTCGATTGAACTCTTCCGGCCAAGGCGATCGCATGTCACCGGTTCGCAATCCCGCTTCGACGTGAACAAACGGAATTCGATGATAGAAGGAGACCATCGACGCTACCATCACGGTGGTCGTGTCGCCCTGCGCAATGACACAATCGGGCGAGTACTCTCGAATCGTCGAATCGAGACGCTCCATGCACCGCGACGTTAGTCCAGCCAACGTTTGATTCGGACGCATCAAGTCCAATTCGACATCGGGCCGGATGCCGAAATAGTCAGCAACTTGTGTGACCATTTCGCGATGCTGCCCTGTGAAACAGACGATCGGCTCGACGTCCGGTCGGCGGTCGCATTCTTGAATGACCGGAGCCATTTTTATAGCTTCCGGGCGTGTACCGAGTACGAGCAGAGGTCGAAGCGAATTCATCTTGCCTTCCTTGGCAGGTTTACCTGCTTTAGCCAAAGAACATCGTGTTCATCGGCTTTAAGTTCTCGCTGTGGATGAGTATTAACACACCTTCTTCTACGGAACAAGTGCAGTTTTACCGGAGTTAATTGTGCGGGTGCATTCGGCCAAATGCGAGGCCTCTAACAGGTTCTTTTATGTCAATAGGTGATTTCGGTCACTTCGGTTATTCTTTGATCCATGTTTTGCCTTTCATCACCATCCCTAAGTTCAAGGATGAACACATGTTCCAAAGATCAGTTTGTTGTTTAGCGGTTAGCAGTTAGCGGTTAGTCGGGAGTCTGGAGAACGCAAGCTGGAAAGCTTACGCCTCGTGTGGAAAGGACTTTGGCGCGCAGCTCCCGATGAACTCACTGGCCATGTATTCGCTTCAACCTTTCGACTTCGAGTTCCAACGCCGTAATGGTGGATGTCAGCGAGCCGACTTTGTCGATGAGCGAGTCCAGCTGTCTCTTCAACAGCCTGCGTTCTTGCCGCTGCAAGCGGTGCTTCACCAACTCCGGCCGATTTAACTGCAACAGATCAATATGAAATCGACCTGTTCGGGTGAGTGATTTCAAACGGCCCTTGCCTGGTTCGAGTTGCACGTGTTGACCTATTGGGTCGATCAGCGGATGCAGCACGCGCCGTTCGTTGCGCTGATCGTCCGCATGCGGAATGAAATCTCCCTTGAACTGATTACACTTGATGCATGCGTAAACGAGGTTGTCTTCGCTTTCGCCGCCACCTTGGGAAACTGGGTGATAATGATCGACGGTTAGCCTTCCTCCCGAATCCGCTTCGGAAACTCCGCAGTAGCCGCAGCGAAAACTGTACCGCTGCCGCACTTGTTCGTGTTGTGGATGCGCCACGTATCAGTCCTGGATACCCAGTCGCCGGCGTTCCTCATCACTCAGTCCGGCTTCCAATCGGGCGACGTCCGCTTTCAGTTCCCCACGGCGTTCCAAGAGCTCGTTACATTTTGCGTCCAATGTCGCGACCGCCTCACGCACCTCTTGGAGCGACGATAGGTCGCCTGCCAGTTCCTCCTCGTCGTGCATTTCGCGCAAACCGGACTCGTAAGCCGAACGTTCAGCATCACTAAGCGGCTCGTTGCGGCATGTGCGGAGATGTAGTTCCCACCAATGTTGATATTGCGAATCGTTCATAGTCAGAAGTCAGTAGTCTTGCATGCCGTGGCCGGTTTACTCCGTCGTGTAGCCGAAGTCGCCAGACTTTGGATTCCCGAACTCTGGCGAGTCCGGCTACCAAGCGTTTCGGCTTGGTGACGGTATAGTTTATTGTGTCCCGTGCTCAAAGATCAGTTTTTTTTGCGGTCAAGATTCTGGATTAACTATCTTGAAGCCTTCTATGGCCGCTGCGGCACACAAGCGTTATTTGTGCTGGGCTCATCACGCTGGAACGTGATGGCTAGACGGCGATTCGAACCGAAGCACGCGATTCCCAGGCACGTTGGACGACTGGGTCCATGATGCGGTTGGCTGAATCACCGCCGCCATAAGTGATTCGAGTCGATCTGCCGTCGCGCATATTCCAATGAATCCCGCAATAAACGCGAGACGGATCTGACAATGTTGCTACAAGAAGCTCCGATCAATTCGACGCCGCCAGCGCCAACCGCCTCGGGGCGTTCGTTGGTGTCTCGCATCACCAGCGCTGGCTTGCGAAGCACTGGCGCCTCTTCTTGCACGCCGCCTGAATCCGTCAATATCAGGCAGGAGCGATCCATCAACCAGACAAACTCTGGGTACGATGCCGGTGGAATGAGATAAACATTGTCCGATACTTATGCCGCTCGCCTGCGTGGAACTGAAACGGAACGCTCCTGTCGAAATTGTGGAATCATCATTGTCAACTCGTTCAGTATTATCTCTTCCGATTGTTCGGTGCTTTCAACGAGATTTCGCAGGGATGCCTTGATCTGAGTTAGGCTCATCTGCTCGCACTGGGCGACCATGATTTTCGGATGAGAGGTTGGCAAGTGAAGTTCTCCTTCAATATGAAGTTCCTCGAACAACTTCTCGCCCGGACGCTGGCCGACGAACTCAATTGCAATGTCGTTGCCGGCGGTAAAACCTGATAGGCGAATCATGTCTTTCGCCAGATCCACGATTCGTACTGGTTCGCCCATGTCGAGTACGAAGATCTCGCCGCCGTTCCCCATCGCTCCGGCCTGAATGACGAGTTGCGAAGCTTCTGGAATGGTCATGAAGAATCGCGTCATATCGGGATGCGTCACCGTGACGGGACCACCCTTCGCAATCTGCTCACGGAAAATCGGAATTACGCTGCCCGCAGAATCCAGCACATTCCCAAAACGCACGGTTACGAAGCGGCAACGCGACTTGGCGGCCAGCGCTTGCACGTACATCTCGGCAACACGTTTACAGGCCCCCATGATGCTGGTCGGATTGACCGCTTTGTCTGTCGATACCATGACAAACGAACTGACTGCGTGCTGCTCGGAAAGGTCTGCCATTACACGCGAGGCAACGGCGATGTTCTTCACCGCCTCGCTTGGATTCGACTCCATTAGCGGAACGTGTTTGTACGCGGCGGCATGAAAAACGATGTTCGGCCGGTGAGTCGCGAAGAGCTTATTCATTCGCGAAACATCGCAGACGTCAGCGATACAGACGGCGAGATCCTGCTCCGGGGCAAGGACGCGAAGCTCTCGTTCTAGAAAGAATTGGCCAGTTTCCGATTGATCGACGAGCACTAACTTGGCGGGAGAAAACTGGAGCAACTGCCGACAGATCTCCGACCCGATGCTTCCCGCACTGCCTGTCACCAGAAGTATCTGACCTTCAAGCCAATTATGCAATCCA
>CAUJKL010000830.1 GCA_963204995.1 Planctomycetota bacterium
GGCCAGTGCGGAACTGATCTTTCCCTCCCCTGCCTGTGCTCGCGAGGGTTCATGTTGGAGTCTGGCCTCGAACTACGATGAATTTGGTCGCGGTGTATTGACTCTCTCGTCGGTCGTTTACTTCGCGTTGGTCGTGGCCATTGGGCTCTACCTTAGCATGGTGCTGATTGGTGCCCGGCACTGGGGTGGTCGCGGCGGGCCGTGGATGTTCTTGCATTTTGTTGCACGAGCGGCGGCGTTGGTCTTGATTCTGGTATTCGGCGTCTGGTTCTTCACAGACCATGATGTCATTCGCTACGACGCCACGGCTGGTCAAGTCAGCTCGCTATCGCCGAAAACAAAAGAGCTGATCCGCAATCTGAAACCGGATCACCCGATCCAAATCGATGCTTTCATCAGCGGCAACGTCCCCGAGGCTTATGTCCAGACGAAGTTCAATTTGCTTTCGCTGTTGAAGGAATTCAATGCGATGTCGGGCGGCAAGATCAAAGTCCGTTTGCACGACAACCTCGAGCCCTTCAGCGAGGAAGCCGCTTTGGCCAAAGACCGCTTCGGCATCCAGCCGACGATGGTGCGGACACGAAGTCGTGGCGCCTTCAAAGATGAAGAAGTGATTCTGGGTGCGGCGTTCAATTGTGGTTTAGAGAAAGTCGTCGTACCGTTCTTCGATTACGGTATCCCCGTCGAGTATGAGTTAATTCGCTCGATCGGAACTGTCGCCGAAGGAGAACGCAAGAAGGTCGGCATCGTGCGGACGGACGCACAACTCAATGGCGGCTTCTCGTTCGCGGGTGGGATGCCTCGACAAATTCCTCGCCAAGAGATCATTGAGGAACTTGAAAAACAATATGACGTTGAAGAGATCGATCCGAGCAGTCCGATCGAAGAAGACAAATACGATGTCATGCTGGTCGTTCAGCCTTCATCACTCGGACCTCAAGAGCTGCCGAATGTCATCGAAGCGGTAAAAAGTGGCATCCCCACCGCCATCTTCGAAGACCCAGCACCGATCTTCTTGTCGATGGCACCGGGTACCGGCGAGCCCAAACAAGCTCCGGGTGGAATGTTCGGCGGCGGACAGCAACCGCAACCCAAAGGCAATATTCGCGACCTCTGGACGGCGATTGGAATTGAACCGCCCGGCGAACCGAACTTCCAAGGCGGATTCAATCCCGATATCGGCTGGCAACGATACAATCCGTATCAGAAGCTTCAAATCTCGGGCATTCCCGACTCGTGGGTGTTCGCCAGCGTGGAATCTCCAGGAGCTGTCAACGCCATCAACACCGAAGACCCGATTACGAATGGTCTGAGCGAGATCCTGTTTCCAGTTCCCGGCGTGATCGTACCTGCATCGACCAGCGAACTAAAGTTCACGCCGCTGGTCAAAACCGGCGAGATCGCAGGGCGCATGCGCTACGAACAGTTTCGTAACAACCAACAAGATCCGGCGCGATTGCAAGGAGCACAAGGGAATCCGACGGGCGAACAAATCCTGGCCGCTCGCATTCGCGGTGTAGATAGTGCCGAGGGTGACAAAGCCGACAAAGAAACAGCAGGCGGCGAAGTTAACAAAACTGCCAAGCCCATCAATGTCGTGTATGTGGCAGATATCGACCTGATGATGTCCGCGTTCATGCGAATTCGCGCTCGTCCCGATGACGACGAAGAGATGAATTGGCGCTTCGAGAACGTGAACTTCCTGCTCAACATCGTCGACTCGCTCTCGGGTGACGACGAGTATGTCGAGATTCGCCGCCGCAAGCCCTACTACACGACGCTCAAGAAGGTCGAAGAGCGGGTACGATCGCAACGCGACGCCGAGGTGCGAAATCGCAACGAATACGAAGTGAAGTTCAACGAAGAGCTGAAAAAGATTGAAGACGAGAATCAAAAGCTCAACAAGGAGTTGAACGATCAAATCGAAGAGTTGCAAAAGAAGCAACGCGAAGGTGCTGATGTGAGTTCAGCGGATTTACTGGCACTGATTCAACGCCAGAAGATCAAGGAGCAGGAACTCGCTCAGAAACTGGATGTCAAGCGCGAGCAGATGCAGCGCGAGCGTGATGACCGGATCGAAGAAGCTCGGCGTCAAACGGATCTCAAGATTCTGGAGATCCAGAACTTTTACAAGTTGCTCGCCGTGGCGTTGCCGCCGATTCCACCGTTGCTGGTCGGGTTGATCGTGTTCGTCAGCCGACGCCTGCGAGAACGCGAAGGCATCGCTAAGTCCCGGTTGCGTAGTTAGTCCAAGATACATTGTCGGAACGCCTTGAGATTCCGAGGAGAAGATACGAGATGAACGAAGGAACAAAGACGGGGATCTTTGCCGGTGTGGCGGTGCTTGTAGGTTGCGTGTGGTTGATTGGCAGACCCACCGAGCAAAAGTCCGACCCGGACATCGAGGCAGTGGGGCGAGTGCTGTTCGAGAAACTGGACGATCCCACACAAGCCGCGAGCTTGGAGATCCTGCGATACAACGAAGAGTTGGGAGAGATCCACGAATTCAAAGTCGCCAAGAACGGCAAGACCGGCTTGTGGAGCATTCCTTCGCACTCGGACTATGCGGCTGATGCCGAGAATCGCATCCGAGACGTAGCGACCAGTTTGGTGGGGCTCAAAGTTTTAGGAGTCGTCACGGGAGAGAAGAGCGAGCACGAATTGTTTGGCGTCAAGGAACCGGACAAGACCTCCACAAAGCTGGGCGACAAAGGCGTTGGTCTGCTCGTCAGCTTCGAGGATCAGAAAGGTAAGAATCTCGCCAGCTTGATTATCGGCAAACCGATCAAGGGCGCTGAAGGCCATCATTTCGTCCGCGAGCCAGGACGCGACTTGGTGTACGACGTCGAGCTTACTCCGGATCGCTTCTCGACCAAGTTCGAAGACTGGATCGAACAGGACTTGCTCAAGCTGGCCGCTCTCGATATCGAGCGGATGAAAATCAAGGACTACTCCGTCCTCCGCACGACACGAGGCTTTCAAATCGAACCCAAGTTCGACCTGATCGCCGATTGGAACAGCACGGACAACAAGTGGCAGTTGAATGAGTTCCTGACTTACAAGCAAGCCAGTGGTGCCGAGTCGCTGACACCCGTGACAAGCGAGTTACTGCCCGGCGAGGAATTGAATGGCACGAAGCTCAACGATTTGAAGACGGCCTTGGCGGCGTTGAAGATCGCGGATGTTCGTCGCAAGCCAGCCGGACTCGGCGCGGATCTGAAAGCGGACGCCGGGTTCTTGAACGATCAAGAGAGCGTCAGTTCGCTCGTTGGTCGCGGCTTCTACCCGTTGTCGATCAGCGGCGGCGAGCCGGAAATCCTGTCCGCGAACGGCGACTTGCACGTGTATATGAAGGACGGCTACGAGTACGTACTTCGTTTCGGAAACGTGGAGGGCACCGAAGAAGGTTCCGACGAGAACAAACTGAATCGCTACCTGATGGTGACGGCAGTGGTCAACGAAGCCAAGTTTCCGATGCCGGAACTAGAAGTGGTACCGAAGAAGCCAGCGTCTGCGGATGTACCGCCGCCACCTGCTACCGATGGTGATGCGGCTAAGGCAGAAGAGAAGAAGGACGAGGCGACCGAAGAGAAGAAAGAAGAAGAGTCTGAGTTAGACAAAGAGATCAAGCGAATCGAAAAAGAGAATCAACGCAAGCTCGACGACCGGGCCGACAAGCGTCGCAAGGCCGAAGAGAAGGTCCGCGAATTGAATGCCCGCTTTGCCGATTGGTACTACGTCGTGTCCGAAGATGAGTACAAAAAGATTCGCCTGACCCGCAGCGACCTCATCAAAGAAGGCGAGAAAGCCGCCGATGAAGGGTTTGGCGTCGATGCCTTCCGCAAGCTGCAGGAGGAAGGGTTGAAGAAGAAGGCCGTCGAGGAGTAAAACCCCTACGGTTGCATAACACATCGTCGTAGGACGGGTCTCCAGGCCCGTCCAT
>CAUJKL010000831.1 GCA_963204995.1 Planctomycetota bacterium
TGCGGTGAGAAGGATCAGTAACGCGACGTTGGTTGCAGCAATCGCCTCAGCCCGAGTGTGACCGTAGGGATGCTCCCGATCCGCCGGCCGTTGCGCGAAGACAAGGGCGAAGATGACGACAGCGGAGGTCAGTGAATCGCCGATGGAATTCACCGCGTCGGAGATCAACGCGAACGATCCACCGACGATTCCGCCCGCGAGCTTGACAATCCCCAACGTAACATTCACCACCAACCCAAGCACGGCCGCTTGAATTGCGTCGCGGTATAACGCGGATCTGGATGGGTTGTGAGAACTCAAACTGCAACTCGCCTGGTGTCTAACAGTGCGAAACCCCAAGTATCGGTCGTGGCTCGCGAATCCGCTAGTCATCCAAGATGGCGAATCGTAGTAACACCCGGTTGCCGCAGCCTCCCGTTTCCGGCACATTAAGAACTCGGTTGCTACGTAGTCGTGCGATCTGTAGTAATGCGATTCGGGTGGCTGCCCGTTACGGAGTTCGATCCTGTTGTGTGGATCGCGCGCAGCGACAGCGATCGCTTGATCCAAAGCTGTCTGCCACATGCATCACCTGTCCGCTCATCGTTCAATTCGTTGAGTTCCGTTTCGGTGATCAACGGTTGTTCCTTCGTTACTGCGAGCTTGGCGTTCGAATCGCTGGCAGCTTTTCATCTCCTGTGCTGATGTGCCGGTGGCTGCGAGGCCGCCGTACGCCTATTGCTTTAGTGCGTGTGAGCGGGCAGGCCTTCGTGGATCCACGCTTGAGCCTGGTCGCGGTCGTTGTGGTCGAAGTACTTGATCTTGGCGGTCGTAAAAGGGCGACAAAACGTCGTCATCCACTTCTCCCAGTCGCGTTCACCGATGACGGCCAGACGCTCAATGTCGTTGTAGTGCTTGATATCAAATTTGAGATCCTCCCACGCGGCACTCAGCTTCCAGCCTTTAAAATTGTGCATGTCGAACCGAATTCGAATCTTGCCGTGCTGCTTGATCAGCCGTTCGATCTCGGGCAGAAAGTGG
Source organism: Planctomycetota bacterium (assembly GCA_963204995.1). Taxonomy (GTDB): domain Bacteria; phylum Planctomycetota; class Planctomycetia; order Pirellulales; family Pirellulaceae. The sequence goes on from CAUJKL010000831.1 coordinate 1,021, forward strand.
TCGTAGTCCTCGGCCAGCAATTTCCCCGTGGCTCGCACGGTCAGTACTTTGCCGTCGTGATCTTCGATTAGTTCAACGCTCATAGTAGGACTCCTGTGCTTGGAATGAATGAAACCGTCATGACTACTCGGGGGCGGTCACCGAAATTCGTACAGCCAGCAGTCGACCGTTACTGCGGGTGGCCTTAATGAAGCCATAGTCACCCTGTTCAAGCTCGTCGAACGAACTTGGCCTGGCGTTCCGCGTTATGGTGGCGTCGTCATCGACGATGAACTCGACCAGTTCGTCGGCGTCAGTAAGCAACACCAACCTATTCGCCATCGTCGACTCGATATGCCCGCGGTACTTGTCACCTTTGTATTGCTCGGCTCGGGCGACGAAGGTGCTGGCCACGACCAGTAGCAGCACAACAAGGCCAACGCGTGGTGCAGATTTCATGCTAAAGACTCCCTGATGTTGCATGCTCATGGCCCGTAATCGAAATAGTGTTGTGGTGTGTAAAGTGGGTCAAAGTGAAAGTCGCCCTGGTATTGCCATTGGTCCCACGGATAGTCGTAGCCGTTCACTTGCAAACGATTGTCGATCCTCCAAATGCCTTCCGTGCCCAACGTGACTCGTTCCGCCTCCGCCCGTTGGGCCCAGGTATCCACCCTGCCGATGAGCATGGCAATTCCGTTGTTAACCTTGACTTGCAGGCGAAAAACCGCCGGCGAGGTAATTGCATTCTGGAGCAACCGGTCGCGGACCATTTTTTCCAAGACCGTATTGCTTTGATTCGTGTCTCCGTCCATGACCAACTTGTTGACAACGCCCCGGACGCCTTTAACGCGAGCGACCACTTCCGCAGCATGCGTTTTCTCGTACAGGGTATGGACCGTTCCTGTCAGCGTGACGATTCCAGCCTTGACGGCTGGCTTAATGTCCAATACTTGCAACAGCTGGTCCACTCCGAGCTCGAAATCAACACCGACATCGATCGCAACATCATCTCGCGTATCCGCTTTCACCTCTAAGTTGTTAGTGACCCAGCCGACTCCCACCACATCGCGGACATCTTGTTCCGCCAGGCGTGATTCGCGCTGCGTCGTTACTGTGCCCTTCAGCGTGGCGTGGCCGTACTCGACCTCTATCGAGATATGCGACGCGTTGATGCGGCCGTCTTCCGACAGTTCGGTCTTGATCGCCTTTTGCAGTTCCTCCTCGTTAGGCCAAATCATCGGTTGGCGCTCGTGTTGGTGGAGCGCCGGGTCGATTTGAAGATTGTTCTCCACCGTCTGTACGTTTGTCAGCCGATACACTTCCTCGGCGGCTCGATCTTTCTCGTAAGCGGTTGCTACGCTGCCGGTGAGGGTGACGACACCGACTTTCACCGCCACGGAGATTGGCAGTCCGCTGAGATAGACATCCCGTTTGACCGCTGCCTCGACGTCGCTCTTGATCTCTTCGTCGCTACGAGCGGTCTCGTAGGTCGTGAGTAGGTTGTTGTGAACTTTCCTGACACCTGTGACCTCGCTAGCCAACAATTCCGCTTCCAACTCTTCCGCGTAGGTATCCACCTTGCCTGATAAGGTAACGACGCCGTCCACGCACTCGACTCGAATCGCCTGCGTGTGGATGGTCGCGTTGTTCAGGATCCGGTGACGGACGTCCAAATTGATGTCCAGGTCCAGGCGGTGCTGCGGTGCGACTTCGATCTCGTTGATCACGCCGACAACACCTGCGATCTTCTTGGCCTCTTGATCCGCATACTTTTGGCTCGCCACATTGGGCACTTTGCCCGACAGCGTCACAATTCCCTTGGTGGTACTGACCGTAATCTCTGTGGCGATGGTCCGCAGATCATGTCGCAGGGCGTCTTGCACCCATTTGGAGATGTCCTGATCCGTGCCAACTTCCGCAGCCCATCCGACGCAAGTGACCAAGGATACAGCGAGTAGTGCGACGACGTTCAAGCAGTTCGATCGAATCGACATCAATCCATCCCCATCATGTTGGAAAACTAGTTGGTTTGCTCAGACGACGCGAGCGAACGTCTGATCTCGTTGATTAGCTTGCTGAGCAAAGCGAGTGCCAGTCGTCATCCGGAAAGACATGCCGTGCTGCATTTGAGAATCAACTGCAACCGAGGAAACGAGGCTGGACTCGAAAGTTCGCCGAACGGAATGGGGACAAGAACCAGAGAAGTACGTTTTCTGGTCAGTTCGGTCAGGTTGTGTGCCGTTCGTCGAACTGTCCGGAATCGCGCGACTCGATCGTGATCGGAACCAGGGGACGAACCAGCCTGTTCCGGTTCCCAATGAGCAACGCGACGAAATCGGTCGTTCGATACACCACTTGTCCGGTACAGCATTTCAAACGCTAGCCAGCGGATGAGAAACAGGCGATCAGTTGTCGAGTGTAAATCCAACCTTAACGGTCACCTGCCAGTGCGACACGGCACCGTCTTCGATGCTGCCGCGTGTTTCGACGACTTCGAACCAGCGCATATTCTTCACGGTTTTGGCGGCACGGGCGATCGCGTTGCGGACGGCTTCTTCCGTCGAGACGGCTGACGTGCCGGTGATCTCGATCTTCTTGTAAACGTGGTCAGTCATGACATGGTTCCTTTCGTGGTTGTTACGATGCGTGAATCACTTCTACATCTTTACCATGAATCCAACCGCTTTGGCCATCCGGCGTGCGGATATCCAGCCAGTCGCCGCGGCGTTGGAGAACAGCGCACGTGGTGCCTTCGCCGAGCGGCTGCGCGTATTTTGCAGCAAAGGCTTCGCCATTGCCTTCGTGAATTATTGTCTGATTCACGACAACACCCCGGTCGCCGGTCGGCATCTGCGACCATTGATAGCCGAGTGACGCGATGCACAACAAGGACACTACTAGTCCCGGGACTGCGACGTAGCGCCAGCGAAAGCCTTTGACGTACCAGCGGCCAATCGCCGCGAGCCACACGGCGGTCCAAGCGACCAGCGCCAGCGTCCAACGCGTGTTCAGCGACAGCGCGGTATTCCAACTCGCAATAGTTTGCCACAGAGAGGGCGGTGCTGCGGTCGCGTTGGCATCGGGCAGCAGCGATTGAGCGTAGTGGAGATTGGTGAGTACAGCCCGATCACCCGGCAGCAGCCGTTCGGCTCGCTCGTAGTTCGCGATCGCTCGGCCCAGGCTGCCCGATTGCAGGTAAGCGTTGGCTAGGTTGAAGTACAGCTTGCCGTTGGCCACACCGCTGTCGACCAGCGTCTGATATTTCGCGGCAGCGGCAGAGAACGCTTGCTTCGCTTCGGCCAAGTCGCTGGCGGAGACGGTTCTGGCTTGAACGTACAGTTCGTTCGCCTCGCTCAGAATCTGTGCCTGTTGCTGCGGGTTCAGCTCG
>CAUJKL010000832.1 GCA_963204995.1 Planctomycetota bacterium
TGCTGGCTTGTCCAGCAGTGCCGTCCCTAGTGCATCAACATTCCTGTAACGATATTTTAGTATTTCTCAATTTTAAGGCTCTGGAACTCCGGTAACATTTGATCCGCGTTCGTGGCAGTTTGCCGCATATTAACTATTAGAGGTGGGCGCTGCTGGACAAGCCAGCAGTGCCACCCGTCCGTCAGAAACGCCTCATAGTCTCCCGTTTTGAAGAAGACGTTTTGGCGGTTGTTGCCACGATTGACAACGTGGTACACCAAACCCGGCGCGATCGGACGAAGTGGTCGAGGCATGATGCGATCCTACCGCGATGCCTCCCTCCCGTCAATAAATAGTTCTGACCCCTTTTCACGCTCCATTGCATCCGATGTTAGGGACGCCCCGCTGGGGGCTTCTGAAACGCACTCGCACAAGCTCCCAGGCCGCTGGCCTGGGCCTGCATAGGTCCGTCCCGTTGGGACTATGCGACGCGTCCACCTGGTCGCGACGTGGCCTCTGAATCTCATCCACCGAACGGGACAAGCCAGTTGGGGGCTTGGCTCCGCGCACGAAATAACTTCCCTCAAAGCGATAGGTAGAAAGTCGTGCGCGGCATCGAGCGAGGCCGGCGACATGTTTTTCGACGACCTTCGCAGGTCATCGTTGGGAGCGCAAAAAAAAGGCTCCCGGAATCTACGGGTCCCAGGGGGGCGGAGGACGCGCATCTTTTCCGGGAGCGATTGGACGGTAGACAACCGGTGCATCCATGCGGTGGTTGTCGTCCGGCGTCGTGATCAACTCGTTTCAAAGTAGTCGTCGACTTCCATGCCAACGATGTTCTCAGTCGAACCGCAGAGATAGGCAACATGCCATACTCCAGGTGCGGGCTCGTCCGAGTTGATCAATTTCGTGTTGCCAGCAAGGCGAGTGCGGATCGAATTGGTGACCTCCCTGTCTCGCTGTTTGTGGCTCAGTGGTTAAACCCAGTTGTTTAACGAGGCGGCAGAATATGAGAATCACTGAAGAGGGTCAAGGCCGTTTCCTGGCGTCGGCAAAATAAAAAAACGGAGTCTTGCTAGCGATCAAGAAATGAGAACGGGATGGAAGCTCGTTCCATCCCGCCTCGATGATTCATGCGTTCTGGTCTACGGGGTAAACGCCATCGATCGGACTTCGCCTTCTGCGGTTGTTGCGAAGCTACAGTTGCCGCCCGATTTCTTTGCGCCGCCAAGTGACACTTGAGCTCGCGCTAACAACGTTTCGTCAGTATCGTCTTCCGTGACTTCAGCCGATCCTAGACTCACCGTGAACGTCACCTTCTGGCCGTCGAGTGGCAACGAGCAACGAGCAATCGCCGTACGTAAACGTTCGGCCACCGCGCTCGTTTCCGTCACTTCCGCGCCAGGCAACAGGAGTCCGAACATGTGGTCATCGTAACGCGAGATGTGATCCATGTCTCGCATGGCGGCTTTCAGGAACTGAGCTGCTGCGCGCAAGACGACTTCACGAGCCTTGTCGCCGTACGATTCGATGATCGCATCGTACTTGTCGATCTCCACGAGCAAGACCGACAGCGTAGCTCCACCTCGCTTCCATTCGGCGATTCGCCGATCGACGTCACCTTTGAAGCTCGTTCGATCCGAGAGGCCGTTAATTCGATCGCGGATATCTTGCGCTGACTCTTCAGGCGTGAATTCGAATGCGTCGTTGGCAACGGTGGGTGCCGGTGTATGGCTCTTCATCGGATGACTTTCGTCGCCGTCGTGCCAGTAGCCGCAGTTGCGACCGTTCGCTTTGCAGACGTACAGGGCATCGTCAGATCGTTTGACCACTTCCGCCGCCGTTTCATCCTTTTGCAGTTGAGCCAATCCACCGCTGGCCGTGACCTTGAGGTCCAAGTCTTCAAACTCGAACACTTGCTCCGCAATCGCGGCGCGAGCCTTTTCGGCGATCGGAATTGCCGTCTCGATATCCGAGCCGGGAAGAATGATGGCGAACTCTTCGCCTCCATACCGGCAAACGATATCTTTTCCCGCCGCCTTCCTTAAGGTGCGAGCCACTCCGCGGAGGACTTCGTCACCCGCCTGATGTCCGTAAGTGTCATTGAATTTCTTGAAGTGATCGACGTCGAGCATCATCACGCAGGACGGACGACCAGTCTTCGTCAGGGCGTCCTGGCACTTCTGCATTTCGTCGTCAAAGTGGCGTCGATTCCAAAGCTTTGTCAAGGCGTCGGTGCGAGCGTCCTTGACGTGCGTTTCGATCTCTTGTGCCTGTTCGTTGAGTCGCGATTCGGCCAGCATCAACTGCGACTGCATGGCCTCGTTGGCCTTGACGAGTTTTTCGACGATCGCCAAAACGTTGCTTCCGTCAGCTGTGGCGGCGGTCAATTCGTCGTTGATCTCCTGGACCTTGCTGTTGTGTTCACCAACGTCTGCGCTAACCGTTGCCGTCAATTGCTGTAATTGAGCCATCATCACTTCGACCGCGTCGATGCGTGGGCGTTCTTCGACGACTGCGGCTGTCTGAGGTCGAGAGTTATCATTACCCGGCTGGGAATCGGGCTCGGGTGTTGGAGTTGGTGTGTCGTTCGAACCGGCTCCGCGAATCCACCACCCGGCAACCGCTCCCAAGCTAGCCGCCGCACCGAGGAAGATGATTTTGAACAGTATCGCGCCCATCGTTACGTCTCCGAATTGTGATGCACAGCGTCATGTAGCTGTAGTAGCCCGTAGAATTCGCTCTAACCCACGCGTAACTCAAAACCTGAGAACGCCCCTTACTTGTAGATAGGTCATGGCCAGGAACTGTCAAGTAATGCGGTTGTGATACTTCGCTCTCAGAAATTGATTAGATGGCGTTCAGATGCCTTGAGCTGAAGCTCGGACTATGGTTAATTCTGTTTTGCGGGCTTGCGCGATTATGCTGGTGCGGACCCCATCCCTTGCCTGTACGTCACAACGCTCCTCGCGGGAGAAATGAAAATGCGGAAGATCAGTTCGATGAGCGGGTTTCGCTTCGGCGTCACGGCCACAATGTTATTGTGTGAGTTGTGCGGTGCCGTGGAGTCGCTCACGGCCGAGGATGGCTGGCGCAAGCACACGGTCTATTCCGGTGCCCACTGTAGTACGGCCGTGGCGGCGGACTTCACCGGTGACGAGTTGGTCGATGTCATCTGCAACGCAGGTGGCGCGACTCGCTTGCTGGTCGCGCCGAATTGGACCGAGGTCATCCTTGATGCCGGGAGCAGACGCGGGTTGATCCATAGCGAAACGATGGATGTCGATCGCGATGGTGATCCCGATTTCATTGGCACGGTGTATAGCCCGGGACTGATCTTTTGGCTTGAACGGCCGGCCGACGCACTGCGAGATCGCTGGACGTATCATCTCATCGATGACCAGGTTGATGGAATCCACGGGCTGCTGGTAGGTGATGTGGATGGGGACGGTCAGGCCGATTTGCTGGCCAACAGCGCTCAGCCCACGGGACCGCTTGCGAATTCCTTGGTCTGGTATCGAGCTCCAACAAACGCGGCGGAAGCCCAGCGGTGGACGCCGAACGTGCTCGCGAAGGGAGATGCACCGGGGTTCAGTCACTACCTCGGAATTGGCGACGTCAATGGTGATGGCCGACCCGATGTCTCCAGCGCCGCGAAGGGTGGCCCGCAAGATGCCGACGGACTCGGTGAGTGGTTTGCGTGGTGGGAAGCTCCGGCGGACCCAACATCGGTCTGGAAAAAGCACCTGCTCGCCGACAAGCAACTTGGCGCGACCAACATCCACCCGGCGGACGTCAACGGCGATGGCCAGACGGATTTTGTCGCATCGCGGGGCCACGGACACGGCTTGGTTTGGTTCGAGGCTCCGTCCTGGAAGATGCACGACATTCAGACGACTTTCGAGGGACCACACTGTTTGGCCGTCATCGACCTCGACGGGGATGGCGACATCGATGCTGCGACTTGTGCCAAGGACGATCAAGTTGCTGCATGGTTCGAGAACGACGGCAAAGGCAATTTCACGACTCACGTGATCGGCACCGAGCAAGCTGCCTACGACATTCGCGCCCTCGACATGGACGGCGATAGCGACATCGACTTGTTGATCGCAGGGCAAGTCAGCCGAAATGTCGTGTGGTACGAGAATCCCACGCGGGGGAGCAAGTAAAATCGTCATGGATAGCGAACATCTAGAGCCGCAGGAATCAGCGATCTTCGTTTTCGAACACCATGTTCGCGACGACGAGATCGATGTCTTGGGACACGTCAACAACCTGGCTTACTTGAGGTGGATGCAATCGGCGGCCGTCGCACACTCGACTGCTTGCGGTTGGACGACGGAACGCTATCTAAAGTCTGGTGGTGGCTGGGTCGTGCGTTCGCATAAAATCGAGTATTTCACATCGGCCCTGGCCGACGATCGGATCGCGGTTCTCACCTGGATAGCCGGGTTCAAAAAAGTCACGTCACTTCGTCGCTATAGGATAATTCGCAGCTCCGACCGGATGGTGCTCGCCGAAGCGGAAACGAATTGGGCCTTTATCGGTTTCGAGCATCGCGTCCCTCGCCGCATTCCCCAAGAAGTCATCGACGATTTCCATCGATTTCAAGCGGTCGTGGAATCGTAGCGTGTTCGGCTCTTCTACTCACTCACCCCGTCTCCCCAACGAACCACTTGGAGAAGCTCATGACGCGAACGCTACTGTTAGCTGCCGGAATTCTGTTGCCAGCGATCGTTTCGGCAGCTGACAGGCCGAATATTCTGTATATCATGTCGGATGATCATGCCGCACACGCGATCTCGGCTTATCGAAGTCGACTGGCGGAGATAGCACCAACTCCTAACATCGATCGGCTGGCGAAAGAAGGCGCACTGTTCACCAACGCCTTCTGTACGAACTCGATCTGCTCGCCATCGCGTGCCTGCGTGCTGACCGGCCAGTATAATCACGTGAATGGTGCGTTTGACCTGAGTGGAAAGGTTGTGCCGGGGAAGCAGATGCTTGCTATCCAGATGGGCAAGGCGGGCTATCACACGGCGATGATTGGCAAGTGGCATCTCGAAGCGGAGCCTGCGGATTTTAACTACTACTGCGTGCTGCCAGGCCAGGGGAGCTACCACGATCCGGAGTTTCTGGTGCGCGGTGACAAACCGTGGGGGAAAAACAAGATCAAGTTCGAGGGACAACATTCTACGGACACGATCACGGACTTGACGCTCGATTGGCTCAAAGATGGCTGGGAGCAGGACAAGCCGTTCTTCCTGATGCATCACTACAAGGCTCCACACGATTACTTCGATAATGCGGCACGATACGAAACATACCTAGCTGATGTTGACATCCCAGAACCGGACACGCTGTGGCATCGCGATGCCAAGTTCGGTTCGCTCGCCACGCGAGGTGCTGATGATGAACTGCTTCCTCACATCGGGACATCGATCGGTGCGCGGAACCCACGCCGCTCGTATCTGGGCGATTTGCCGGCGATGTATCCGAACGAATTCCCTCCGAACTACGATCCGGCCAATTTTACGGACGAACAGAACACGCGGCTTGCTTACAACGCCTACTTGAGGAAGTTTCTGCGTTGTGTGAAAGGCATCGACGATAACCTGGGCCGACTGTTCAAGCACCTCGAAGACACTGGACAGCTCGACAACACGGTCATCATCTACACGGGCGACCAAGGTTTCATGCTGGGTGAGCACGATTACCAGGACAAACGCTGGATGTATGAGGAGTCGCAGCGGATGCCGTTCTTGGTTCGTTATCCGAAGTCGATTCAGGCAGGGCAGCGATTCGATACGATCATTGAGAACGTCGACTACGGGGCAACGATGCTGGACTTCGCGAGAGCTGAGGTTCCCGATTCCGTACAAGGTCGATCGTTCAAGTCACTGCTCGAGACTGGCAAAGAAGCCAAGGATTGGAAGCAGGAAGCGTACTATCGCTACTGGATGCACATGGCGCACCACGACAATCCGGCACATCTTGGCATCCGTACCAAGACACACAAGCTGATCTACTTCTACGGCTGCAAC
>CAUJKL010000833.1 GCA_963204995.1 Planctomycetota bacterium
GCCATGAAGCTTCTTCACGTTGATCGAGATCAAAACTTCGTACACGGTTTTCAGAACGACCTGCTGCGCAGCGGGAATATCTTGTGTGATTTGGAGAGCGCCGCGAATCTTTCCGAAGCTCGTGAACACCTAGAACAAGACAACTACGACGCAGTTCTGATCGATCCCTGGTCGTTAGAGATCGATCTGAATGACGGGATTCGTGGCCTGCGCGAAGTCGCACCAGGCACACCTTTCGTCGTGTTGACGAGTGTGAACGACAATTACCGCGCGATCGAAGCCGTTGCTACTGGCGCGAGCGACTACTTGATCAAGGAGCAAAGCCAACCGGAGTGGCTGATGCGACGCGTGCGATACACGATCGAACGAGCCAAACGCAATGCCAAAAGCCACTCGCTCACTCGGCCTCACCTCGCGCGTCGCTGGCGAACGACGGTGGCCAGTGTTTTCGGCAAATCCGTAGGCAATGTCACACACCGCTCAGACGCCAGGACCGCGAGCGGGACTGGAACCGGTGCTGAATTGCCACCGAATTTAGGAAATCTAGATGGCCTGACGTTTCGTGTCCTGCATGTGGAAGACGATATCTCGTATCAGCGGCTAGTTGCCAAAATGTTGGAGATGTCAAGCGTCGTCAAGTTTCGTTTGGATCAGGTTACTCGACTCGACACCGCTATGCGGATGCTCCAAGGCGAGACTTACGACCTTGTGATGTTGGATCTTTCGTTGCCGGGCAGTTCTGGGCTAGACACGCTGAGCGAACTCTTGCAGGAATGGCCGGATGTCCCCATCGTTGTGCTTACCGGCCGCGACGATGATGCAACGGCGATTCAAGGGATGCAGTTAGGGGCCGAGGACTTTCTCACCAAGACGGAGACGAATCTGCGGTTTTGTCCTCGGGCAGCACAACTAGCGATCACGCGCCGTCGGCGAATCACTCTGGAAGACTTAGCAGACGAGGCGGAAGCGGTTGCCTCGGCGTCGGCTGAACTGAGCGACATCCAGAAGAAATCCGAGCGTCGTCAACACAGTCGATACCTGCTCACGAAACCCATCTTCGCCATTCCGGTCATGCCGGATGGCTCACCTGCCGAAGCCTACAGCGCGGATGGCTTCTCGATCGACGTTAGTGCCGGAGGCATGCAGTTCGAGATCGCGGGCATCGATCACCTGCCGACCAAACAGATCCTGGTCGGAATCGAGGCGTATGATAACGTCTTGCACTTTGCCTCTGTCGAAGCCAAGCGAATTCAAGCGATCGAGACGGGTTTGCGAATCGGAGCCGCGTTTACGCAAGGCGACCGCGACCTGATTCGCCGCGAGAACATCGAGCCCACGTTCAATCCTCACACCTGCCGTTTTGGAATGGACCTGCCACTCGATGTCATCGCCAAGTGGATTGAGTTTGGCATCCTGCGTGCGACCCTGATGGATCGAGTGTTGATCTGCCCGCAATGCCAGGCAGTGCCGACATTTCGCAACGGCTGTCGCATTTGCGGATCGGTGCGGTTGCACAGTCGCCCGTTGATCCATCACTTCGCCTGCGCCCACATTGGTTACGTCAGCGATTTTGAGAAGGACGGGGCGATGGTCTGTCCGAAGTGTCGTACACGTAATCTGATTGTCGGTGCGGACTACGAGCATCTCTCCGGGCCGTATCGATGTCTGGATTGCGATTGGTCGGATACGGATTTGGAGTTGGTGGGCAATTGTTTGAAATGCGAATTTCGATTCCCCATGAATCAGGCACTGGAAGAGGACTTGATCGGCTACCATGTTCACCGACTGGACGCACTGGCTCTCATCAATGGCGATTGACCAGTTGTTCTGGTTGATGGTGCCTGTTCTGTTGATCGATCTGCCCCGGTACTCGCTCGGCTTGTCCGCGATGTGCTTGTGGGACATGCTCTACGAATTGGTTTACGGTGGTGAAGAAGTTCGTGCCTACGAGTATTGTCCTGCGGTCAGTCTGGTGATTGCGGGACTGAACGAAGGCGACACGATCCACGCGACATTGGATTCGATCTGGGGCACGTATCCGCGTATGGAGATCATCGTGGTCGACGATGGCTCCAGTGATAAGATGACTGCAATTTCGCAGGACTTCGCCAAACGCCATGCAGGCGTTCTCGTCCTGACGAAGCCTCATCGAGGCGGCAAGTCCTCGGCCTTGAACTTTGCTTTGCCGTTTGCCAACGGCGAAGTCGTCGTGTGTGTCGACGGCGACTCGGAACTAAGCGAAGGTGCGATTTGGGAGATCGTGCAGCCCTTTATCGATCCGCAAGTCGGTGCTGTCTCGGGGGCGGTTGTCGGACGCAATCCCTTCGTCAATCTCTGCACTTGGTGCCAAGCTTATGAATATTTACGTTGCATCTTCGTGGGCCGCATGTTTGCAGCACGGATGGACATCCTGGGAGTCATATCAGGTGCCTTCGGCGCGTATCGCCGATCGGCGTTGCAACGTGTCATGGGCTGGGATGTCGGACCGGGAGAAGACGGCGATTTGACTCTGCGACTGCGAAAAGGCGGCTTTCGCATCGCGTTTCAGCCCTACGCCCAATGTCGCACCAACTTGCCGACCAAATGGTGGACGTTGATTCGACAGCGGCGTCGCTGGGAGTGGGCGGCGATCACGTTCGAGTGTCGTAAGCATGTCGACATGGGAAACATCTTCAGCCCGAACTTCCGCTGGAGCAACCTCGGCGTGCTGCTCGATCGCTGGATCTTCAACGTGTTGCTGGTGTACTTGCTGTGGGGCTACGCGGCGTGGGTTTGTTTCCACCTCCACGAGAACACCTGGAAGCAGTTCTTCCTCTACTATCTTTGCTACCTGCTGAGCGACGCCGTGATTCTGACCGTCGTGTTGTATTACTCCACGAACCGGTGGCGTGATCTGCTGGTCGGCTTGAGCCTGCCGTTTACGCCGTTCTATAACTTGCTTCAGAAAGCCATCTCGCTGTGGGCCATTACGGAAGAGATCTTCAGCCGCCGCTCGTTCCGTGACGGCTTCGTCCCCGAGCATGTTCGTCAAGCGACATGGCATTGGTAGCTTGATGACGGGCAACGCGAGTCTCTTGGACCGTTCGCATCGATCTGAGACTATGCCTGCCATGCAGTCGGTCAGTTCATCCGATAAGCGATGCAGGCCTTGAGCTATGCAAGATGTCGCTTAGAATCAAACCTTGTTGAAAGTTCGTCATCGTGACCGCGAAGTAGGAGCTAATTTGAAATGTCTGGACCGATAGTTCGCTCAGGCCCGAGCGCAAAGTTCACGGAGCAGTGGGATTCTGTCTTCGGCGACAAGAAGCCCAAGGAAAAGAAAACCGCTGCCAAAGCAACCAAAAAGAAGGCCACATCGAAAAAGAAGAAGTCCTGAGCAATGGGGCTCAGCGGCGCAAAAAAACACAGAGAGGCTGCGAAGAAATCGTGGGATAGGCTTCCAGCCTGTCATTTCCCCTATATTTTTGACAGGCTGGAAGCCTATCCCACCAATAAAATCACAGCCTCAGAGCGTGGACACACAAACGTCCACGCTCTTGGCGTTTCTTGGCAACCGATCTCACGTGGCAGAAATCGGGAGACTTCTGAACTCGCGCGAGTTGCGCCAGACGTTCACGGCGGTTTCATTAAGTCTTGATCTGAATCCGTTTCGGTTGGGCAGCAGCCGCTTTCGGAACATTAACCGTCAACACGCCGTCTTTGTAGTTGGCGTCTACTTTCTCCGCATCGACTTCATTGCCGATTGCGATGACACGTCGGAACGAACCGTAGCGCCTTTCGATGCGATGAAAGGTCTTACCCTGCTCTTCAACTTCGTTCTTGCGTTCGCCCGTGATCCACAAGTGTCCGTCCTTGAACTCGACGTGAACATCCTCTGGCTTCATGCCAGGCAGTTCCAC
>CAUJKL010000834.1 GCA_963204995.1 Planctomycetota bacterium
ATAACGGGACATAGGTGCAGGTCCAAGTCATTTGTCGCCGAATGAAGTTGTAAGCGGAGGCGAGACCGCATTCTTCACGATTGGCCATGGTCACAGTCGGAACAAAACGAAGCTTCAGGTTTTGCGCCTTGACGGCCGTTCGTACGGGGCCATCGTCCACGATCGATTGGGTCCATATGTCCCGCAGCCCGCCGCGTCGAAAAACGTCGGAGCGGATTGCCAGAGAGCCTCCCCACGGAATTTCAAGTGTGTTCATCACGATCAGCCCCGGAGCGTTCCAGAGTTGTCGGACTAATGATCCGAAACGCCCTGCCGCCGGCAGGAACCATCGATTACCGAACGTCGCGCCCAGTCGGGAATCTGCCAGTGGAGCCACAAGCTCGCGCAGCCATGTTGGATGACTCACCAGATCAGCATCCGCTAGCACAATCACTTCATGAGAGTCATCAAGCTCGTCCACCAACTGGACGAGCGAACTGCATTTTAAGCTGCAAGTTGAACGTCGATAACGCAGTGGATAGACGTGGATATTCTTTGCCTGCAACTTCGAAATCATGCTCTGCACGACTTCCCAAGCCGGATCGGATTGCGAGTCGACGCAGACAAAGAGTTCGTAGTCAGGGTAGTCTTGGTTCAGCAATCGACGCAAACAACTCGGTAACGTTGGATCAGCCCCGCGCAAGCAAAGCAGGACCGCGGCCTTGGGCAATTCATCGTGAGGTGTGACGTTGCCGCTGCGCCGATTCCGCATGACACCAACGATGACTACGGTCCAAAACGTGTTGTAGATGGCGATTCCGACGAAAGTCCACAAAAACACCAGGGATAGCTCGTACATATCACCAACACATGGTTTGGACTCACGAGAAGAAAAGACGAATCACGGTGGTAACGGTCTTTATCGGTAACGCTGGTACGACTGTTTAAACCGAAATGATCGTATCCGGAGAAAAAGAATGCAGTGGGAGCGGCTTGCGAAGACGTTTAACCAGCAACGCCACCTCGCGACGGCGAGAAAAGAGAAGCTGTCAGGAACGAATGGCACTGCCGATTGGTATCAAAGGATTTACCGCGGCGGCCGGCAGCTCGGCGACGATTCGGATTAGTCAGGCGGGCTGTCCTGCAACCGTCGTTGTCAGCGCGCAACTTGATCGTAAGCCGCCCTTGACTGTCGCGTACTGCTTCAAACGGGATCTTCAACCGGGCGCGACGGTAGGCTCCGGTATTCATGTCAGGAACCTTAGAATGACATACAGCTCATTTTCGACGGTGGGGTAACGCTCAACGATCCACGTGGCCTGAATTTGAATTATTTCGATGATACGAACGGTGACGGTGTCTATAACAGGACATCGTTTCGCTCGCGTGGTTGGAACGACAAGGGCTTTAACGAGGAACAAGTCACGTTTTCGCGAAACTTGCGGTTTTACGGTGCGAACGTGGAATTGCGGTTGTGATTCTTTAAGACGAAGGCGAATGACAGCAGCATTGTCCCCGCCATCAAGAAACGGATACCGACCAGAATGCCGATCACCCATGCCGAGTCACTCGGCCACTGTGACCAGATCAATACTCCCAAGCCCGCTCCGATGACTCCGTCCAATACGAGCCACAGCCGATTGAATGGTGCCGATAATCGAGCGGCGAGCAGCAGCTTCGAGATGCCTTCGAGGACAAACAGAACCGACAAGACAAAAGCCAATGTCACGACACCGCTAAGCGGATAGGCAAGTAGCATTACTCCCGTCGAGCAATAGAGGACGGCCCAAGCGATCGACCAAGCGATGCCTTCCCATCCCTTGACTTTGAAGGCATGGACCGCGTAACCGATGCCAGCCAACAGCAGCAGCACGCCGAGAAACATCTCGACGGCCAAGGCGGTTGCCAATGGTAATGCCATAGCAACCATCCCCATCGCGATGAGCGCCACACCCGGAATCAGAAACCACATCCATGGGGAATGCGAGTTGTTCGTACGCGTCGCGGCAGCCGGCGTATTCTGCGCGACAGGATCAGATTGCAAGGTGGACATGGAGCGACTACTTTCGTGTTGGAGTGCGGGATTCGAAACCACAAGACCGCCCGCCCGACATGCGCCGAGCGAGCGGGGGTTTGACGATTAGCGGTCTGACTTCAGTTGTTCGGCGAGCTTCACCAGCTCTTTCTCGACTTGGGTCAGGTTGGACTCGAGCTGGCTCTTTTCAATCACGACGGTCTCGTCCCAATAGCCATCGGGAGCGTAGTCGTCATAGAACGAGAAGATTTCGTTGCCGTACTCATGGTTTGCCGAACGAGCGGCAGCGCGGAGGTACTCCACGGCAGACAGCAAGTGACTGCTGGCTGCGCGCATGTCGCCCTTTGCAAAGGCTTCGCTGGACTTGTAGTGGTGATGCCGGGCGAGTGCCGCCGAGGCATGTGCAAATGCAGCTTCTAGCTTCTTGGCTACCACGGGCTTGCCGTTCTTTAACGCCATCGAAAAGTCGAACAGGTCCGCGCGAGCCGTAGAAAGTTCTTCAGCCGTCGCCTTGTCGGCATGGTTCTCCGCATACTTCAGCCACGAGATCGCTTTGTCAATCTCGCCTGCAGCGGCCCGCTCCTCTTTCGCGCGGTAGTGAACTCGCGCGTTGTGCAGCGATTCAGCGAAGTCGTATCGGAATGGGAACCACCAATCTTCTTCGAGGATCACCCAGCCGGGCGCAGCTTTCGGCTTTTCGCCTTTGACGTTCGCCTTGACGTTCGCCTTGACGTCCGCCTTGACGTCGGTCTTGACGTCCGTTTTCTTCTTCGCGTCGTCGGCAAGCATCAGCGACGCCAATCCAGCGACCAACAGGGTCGCGACTGCAAAACTAGTCCTTTTCATTGCTCTGTTCTCCATAGGGGATACGGTGAAAGAATGGGAAACGCAATCAGACCTGCACGCGTGGCATAGGGTGATTTGCACATGTCGTACCATTGGCAGGCCCCGTTCAAGAAATGCGTCACTGATTTCGATAACTGCCGTCACGTCGATGCCACGACCGGCGAACGGTTCAATCTTCGTGGCAGATTGCCCCGCGCAAGAATGAAGGCGCCCCGAATTGCCACCACGACATCGCAACGCGAATCGCTTCCGAATTCAGTAGAAAAGTACGACATCTGGACGCACAACACAGAAGTTCGTCGATTGTCGAAACGCCCAACAGAACGCTCACGCACCAGAAGCTTCGGTTGACGATGGTATCCATCACTGCGAATCGCTAAGTTCTTTGCGTCTCGCAACAGAATGGAGCGGGAATGGTCAAAGCTCGACAAAAAAGACGCACTCCGTGGCTGTGATTTTATTGGTGGGATAGGCTTCCAGCCTGTCAAAAGTAAGGGGAAAATGACAGGCTGGAAGCCTATCCCACGATTTTTTCACAGCCTCTCCGAGTCGGCGGCGATGCCCCTTGAGAATGCCGACTATCCTGCGGTATCCGCAGTTGCTACCACCGCAGCCACGGGCATCGTCCAGATCTCCATTTCGATGTTCTTGGTTATATGGAAGCCCGCATCGGTGACCAAGCGAGCCACCTCGATCGGCTGGCAATCGACAATGTGAGGAAAGTGTGCGTGCATCCACTTATACGTTTTTTCCAGGAAGCTATCGTCCTGGCCGCGTGGTGTGGTGGTCATAGAAACGGTGCCGAACCTTCCTCCAGGTTTGAGCACGCGTCGCACTTCGGCCAGAAGAATCGGAATCGTCTCCAAGGGAAACAACTCCAAGGTGAAGCTCATCGTAACGACATCGAACGAGTGATCCTCGTACGGCAGTGGCGGTGTGTTGGCGACCGTGAGTTGGACCCGTTCTTCATACCCCGCTTTCGCAAGTCGTCGTTGTGCAATTTGGTACATCCCGTCCGAGATATCGACCCCACGAACTTCACCGCTCGGCCCGGTTGCTTTGGCGAGTTCAAGCAGTGAATGCCCCGTGCCGAAACCGATTTCCAGCACTTGTTCTCCAGGTTGTACGGCGAGAGCTTCGAGGCCGCGCTCGCGGGCACGATGCTCCCCCGCATCGGCAATCGCGTCGTAGGCACTGCTGATACGATCGTAGAAAGTCTTGGTTGAATTCGGGTTCGTTATGGACATCTTGAGATCTTTCTTTTGATGGAAGGAAAGAGGCACCAAAGGATAACGTATCGGAGCGACCGCAGCCGAGTTCTTCCCAAGATCCTGTCGATCCAGGCGTAGGCCAGAATCTGTCCGGCTCGAACAATTCTCAACCGATCACCACGGACAATGGCAGCGTGCTTGTCGATCACAACGGTGGCTTGCAGTTGTCGGAATTCTGTCGACTACCGTACACTAACCGAAAAATCGGTCCCTTCCCAGCATTGTCTTTGCAGCCAAAAGAACGTGAATTGAATGCGTGTCGCGGGCGGCAATTCCGTCGTTGGCAAATCGGCATAGTGTATGCCCAGCGTCGTATCGCAGCTGTCCGTGTCGTGGGCGGTTTGCCAATTATCGCTGGTCCAGTGCAGTCGAATCGGAGCCAACGCAGCGACTCGCAATGTCTTGCCGTGCGGAAGGTATTGAACCTTGTGATTGAAACGCCATTCGTGATGATTTGCCTCAGTGTCATCGGCTAGATATCGCTGCTCGGCTTGTCGCGGCATGTCAAAGACGCGGTCGTCACGTAAAGAACGGAGCAGCTTGACATATTCCGCGTGGGCCCAGACCAGCGGCATCGCGGAGCCGGCTGGTCGACCGCGAAACAGCTCGCGTTCGGGAAGATCGTCAGCGTCCCAGGTTTGCTCAGGCAACATGCCAGTCTGGTTGGCAAATGCTCCGAACGTCGTGAGCAGAGACTCCGCGCCCGCCCGATTGCCGCCTGCCAGTTCAAAGTGTGCGCGCTCGCCGGTCAACAGCGGCCAGGCGCGACCGATGCCCGTCCCATCGAACGGGCTGCCGTCTTCGTGTTCGCCGTAACCATCATGGTTATAGCGATACCAGCACGGACCTGGCGGCAACTCGACCTTTAACAAGCGATCGATTGCGGCAATCGTGTTCAGGATACGAGGATCGTCCGCGCGTCGCAGGCCGAATCGCACGAGCGCCAACGCATCGGGGCTGATGATGTTCGCAGCCGGCTCGCGGCTCTGGCCCGGCGGTCGATTCTTGATCGGTACGAAACCGTTCATAGGCGAAGAGGCCTCGCTTGTTTCTGGCGGGGCGATACGGACGTAATAGCCTTCGATGCCGAGTTCTCTCGCCAAGTCCGTTCCGGTCGCATAGGTCCAGTGATCGAGATTCGTGTACCACAGATCGGCGGTCTCACGGAGAAAGGACGCAACGACAGCTTCGTTTTGCCGATCTGCGATATCAGCCGCCACCAGCAGGCCCGTGATCTCGGCGGCCAGCGTGAACGGCGAATAACCTGGATCTTCTTCCCACCGATCCTGTTGCGTGACCGGCCCGTTGCAGGCCACAAACGCCGCCGCTTTCCGCACCATCGGCCATAAACGCTCCAATTCATGGTCGTCGATAGCCTGTTCGCGATAAGCCAGATCGACAAGCAGGATGGGCAAGGCCGCCTCGTCCATCTGAACGCCGTTCCAATAGGGGCGACCGTCGAGCCACATATTTTGAGGCCAATGGCCGTCGCCCTCTTGTGTCGCTTGCAGATAGTGCAACACGCGTTTGGCGTCTTCGTTGGCACCCGCTGCCAGCAATGCTCCCGCCGTCTCGACGAGGTCTCGCGGCCACGTCAAATGATAACCGCCCAGATCGTCGTCGCCTTTCGAGAAGCCCCAGGGGATCGACAGGCTGGCAATGATGCCGCCTGGAAAGCGTTTTTCTTCGTGACAGCGAATGACCGTCGTGCTGACGCGAAAATGATTGACGCACACTCCGAGGCTGTGAAGAAATGGGACTGGCTCCGAGCTGTTGTGCGTATTTCCCAACGTTTGTGGATAGTTGCGAGGTGCCTGTCCCAATTTCTTCACAGCCTCTCCGTGTTCATTCACCGGACAGGATTGATCGAGCGGCTGAAGCGTTTGATGCCAGTCTTGCCACTCGGCGATGTACTGCGCTCTAAGCATCTCGTAGTCATCTTCCAGACTGGCGATGGCTCGGTGAGCGGCTTCTGAGGATGTAAGCCCAAAGCCCAATGCCAATACGAAATCAGAGCCGACTTCGTAGTCGATCTCGCCCGTCAATGCGACGTTCCCCCGTTCGGCGCGATCGCCAATCCAAGTGAGTTGTTTGTGCCGCGACAAATCCTGCCAACCGTCCGAGAACCCGACATAGCCCACGGATCGTGTTCGCCACGGACGCGAACAGGCCAGCGCCAACGCACCTGCTCCCGCGCGTTCCGCGAGCAGCATTGGAATCCCTTTGTACTCTTCGAACCAAGCCGTGTTTTCCGCCCCGCGATTACCCAGATGCGGCGACAGTAAGGCAAACAGTCGCAGTGGGGCAGATGGCGTCACTCCAAGCTCTAGCCGAATGCGTTGCAGCAGGACATCGCGCGTCGGATCGGCGAAGACTTCTTTCTCCAGCCGATAACGCCCGTCGCGGCAAGCATTCACGATCCGGTAGCCGGGCACACCATCAGCGAGGTAGCTGGTCGTGGTTTCCGTGTCGCGTTTCTCTTCCGAAAAGAAATCGTGGCCATCGGTCACAATCAAACCGAAGTCGCGCAGACAAGCTTGATCGACGCGTGGGTAGTAAACTTCGTTCACGATCCCGTGACTGATCGTGAACCACAGCCGACCGGCCGCCCCCAGCGACGTGCCGACCCCATCTTTGGCACTGGATGTCCAACGCGGCGGAATTCCGGGGGCTCCCCAAGCGTTTGTCATCGGTTGCTCCATAATCGTCGTAGCAATTAGTATCTCGTGATCCTAAACTGGACGAAAGCCGTTGTCGCCCGATATGCAAGTTGCATGCCTTCGTGGACGACCCTGCTAGAAGCATCGAACGGATAGTAGACTTCACCCCACATAGCAGTCGATTTGTGAAGGCTCGACACTTCGACAGCCGGCGAAGTGCGCAAGAGACAGCCAAGCCGTTCCGCGTTAGGTCCGGGCGGACTTCATGCTCTGGTTTCTTCGAGGATACCACTCGTGTATAACACCTCGCGATAGTATTCCTGCGAGGAAGGAGCCTATCGCGTGCGGCAACTCGTGGAATGAGTCGCATCAGCGTCATCGATTCTGACGATTGCCCGACGAGTGCGATCGTGTGGGGCGACACTCGCTTGATCGCCTGCC
>CAUJKL010000835.1 GCA_963204995.1 Planctomycetota bacterium
TCGCGCAGCGCACCCTGGGATTCATCGAACAAAAACACCAAGGAACCCTGAAGGGGTTCGACAAGGATGACGCTGTGAAACCCCTTCAGGGTTTGAAATCGTTTTGTGGAAGTAACCCAGGGTGCGCTGCGCGACCCTGGGCTGTGCTGTTTAACGGCTTCGCCGTACAAGAAAATGTAACAATCCTATCGTTGGGTCGTGTAAATACGCGGGTGATGACAAGCCCGCTGGGCTGGGCTAGGCAAGCTGTTGGATCCGTGGTCGGAAACCAACATGCAACGGCTATTGTTGACGCTGCCGCTTCATGTGACAAGCGTGGCTCGCGAGCGAGGATGTTTGGGGAGCTCGCCTGCTCAAATAGTGCTTCGCTTGGCGAAGTTGATCGACATGCCCTGGAAAGGCACGACGCCGTAGATGCCTCGAGTGAACACCAGGTTGATGAAGTTGTCGAGCAATAGTATTGGCGACTTGGGCACGATGATGATGTCCGAATCGCGAACCCAGATGTCATCCGCAGGGCACGGTCGTTCGCCGAGCAAGGCACCGCGGAGGTCTAGCTTCGTGGCCATCAATCGCCATTCGTCGTTCCGCCGCAAGACAACGATCTCGCGGAGGTTAGCTCCGTTGTTCCAGCTGCCGGCTTGCGTTATCGCTTGAATTGCGGTCGTCGGTTTTTGCAGTTGGTACTGACCGGGAGTGGTGACTTCGCCAATCACATAAACAAAGGTTGGGGCTCGTTGAAGCAGCGTCACGGTGGTGTTCACTCCAGGCCCGACTTCGGACCTGTAACGTTCTTCGATCTCTCGCTCCAATTCGGCGATGGACAAACCATTCGCTTGCGTCGAAGTGATACCCGGCAACTGGATCGTCCCTTCGGGCGTGATGGTCACCCGGCGAATTTGACCGCCCGCGTTGAAGGGGGCATAGATGGCCGAACGCAGAGCTTCCAAGCGGGCATTGGTTTTCAGCGGTGTCACGGTGATCGAAGGAACTTTGTAGAACTCCAGATAGCGTTCTTCGAGTGTATCCCGCAACTCCTCGACCGTACGGCCCACGGCGGGAACCTGACCGAGCAACCGCATCGAGATCGTGCCGTCCGGCTGAATCATCAAACCGCGTCCGAGATCCAAATTTCCACGATTGAGGCTCGGATCAGAAAACGATTCCACCATTAACTCGTCGCCGACTTCGAATCGGTAAGGTTCGTCGTTGGCCTCGCGAGTGAACCAATAGACGATCTCAAGGGAATCGTTCACGCGCAATGCGTATTCAGGAACGTGCTGAGTTCGAGCGGGACCGACGTAATCGCCTTGTGCGAAGACTTCCCACGGAATGGGACGGCTTGCCTCCCAGTGTGCTTCGCGGCAGCCGGTTCCGCAACCGTCGCAATCGACACCCATCATCATGCCGCCGCTCGCTTGGCAGAGTTGAACCGAGTGAGATGTGCCGTTGGCTCGCGTCAGTTCAATGACTTCTGGATGCGCGCGTCGGGGTTCGTTCACGCCCACGTGTCGCGATGGCGACGAAGCCGATTCGAGCGACACCGCTCGCTGCTTCGCCACGTACACGGCGGCACATGTGGATAGAATTCCGACGACCGCCACGATTCGCATTGTCAATCCGTTGTTCATCGCACTCTCACTCCAGACAGCGTCCTCGCCGTCAATTACCACCAAAGGAATCCAGACTTCTGCTTTGCCTGCAGCAGTTGTTCGTTTTGCGGTGCTGGCGTCGGCATCGACGGCACGCTGGGCGATTCTGGTTGTAGGGCACCGAAGGCTTGCGGCGAAACCCATTGAACCATCGAGCCGTTACCCGCTTGTTGCGACGACGGTTGGTTGATCGTTTGCTGTAAAGCGAATTGCCAGTTGGCAGAAGACTGAGCCGCGAGATCTGCCTCGCCCAGCCGCTGGTGAACAACCGACAGATTCTGCCAGGTTTCCGGCAGCGGATAGATCGCCACCGAATGCTGCAAGACCGATCGGGCTTCGTGCAGCTTTCCGAAGCGAGCCAAGAGAACTCCCAATTCGTTCGCGGCCAAGTAGTTCCTGGGATCGGTCGATAACGCCGCTTGCTGAAACGCCATCGCCTTGGGGCCATGTAAACGCTCGGCGGAGGAGGACTTCTCGCCCAGCACCATGTGGATCTTGCCGAGCCCGTGCAGCGCTCGCGATGCGACGGGTGCCCGTCCACAAGCTTCTACGAGCTGCTCTTGTGCAAACGAGAAGTAATGCTGCATGGCGAGGACCGGTGAAACGTCATCCAACGCGTAATCCTTCAGCAATTGCGTCTGATGCGATTCGACGATCAACGCCACATCCACCACGGGGCCGCGCTGACTTTGAGCGGAGAAATCACCGGCCTCCTCCAACGCCAACCAACCGGCCGCTAACGCCTCGCTGTAATGGCTGCCGCCAAAGTGCGCGTCCAACGCTTGCGAGACGGTTCGCAAGGCTTGCTTGAACTCCGTTTGCGCGGAGTAATAGGCACCCTTCTCGCCAAGCTGATATCCTCGATCGATCATCGCATCCGCGCTCTGAGACACGGCGACCAAAGAACTTCCCGTCATCAGCCATCCCACTGATCCACTCGGGGCAGCTGCCGTTTGTTGGGCGAGCGCGGTGAGCGGAGGTTTGGGGGCCTTCGCTTCCACGAATCGCTTCTGCGGCACAACAGGTTCTCGTGCTTCCTCCTTCTCGGTCACAATCTTGACGATCGCCGGCACAAGTGATTCCGTCGAAGGTGTCCGTGCCGGCTCTCGCGGCTCGGACAGATCGATCGCGTAAGGTCGTGGTTCTGCTGCGGCAACCCGATGTACGCCAGGAAGGCGGTGGAAGTTCTGCTGAGCGACCGGCACCGCCGAGACGTGAGGGGTTGGCGTAGAAATGGGGTACGTAGGTGGCAGACGCTGGATATTGCTGGGGCCTGGCTGTGGGCCTAGCGACGTTGCAATTCGGGGCTCATTGAGCAGCGAGTCGATCGTCGGCACCGATTCGTAGTGAGCCGCCAAAGTAACGCTGTCACCGGATTGCGAAGAGAAGGCGACTGCCTTTGCCGCTTGCTGTGGCGCGGAAGAATCCGCGCAACCGTGCAAGAACGATAAGCCGGCAAGGCTCAGTAAGTGGATTACTCGTCGTCGGCGCATCTTCACATCCGTGTTCGTGGGCTAGGCGGTCTACAATCCATTCGCCGTTCGCCTATCGTGGCTATGTGTCGAATCGTCTGCCACTCGGTGAACCGTTTACTGAATTGCCCCCAAACGCGGTGCGCGAGCCACTCGGAAACGTGATAGCCGTCACAGAATGATCGAACGTAACAACTGCGCCGTTATCGTCGGCACAGCCGGTATGGTCGGTATGGTCGGAACTAGCGGCCCAGGGTCGATTCGTTCACGCGAGGATCTTATCGATCCGCTCGCCATGAACGTCGGTCAGGCGGAAGTCTCGCCCTTGGTAGCGGTACGTCATGCGCAGGTGATCGATGCCCATGAGGTGGAGCATCGTGGCGTGAATGTCATGCACGGGAACGATGTCTTCCACGGCGTTGTAGCCCAGTTCGTCGGTGGCTCCGTGAGTGATGCCCTCTTTAATCCCGCCGCCACACATGAACATCGAAAAGCCTTTGATGTGATGGTCTCGTCCGTTTCCTTGAGCCATCGGTGTGCGGCCGAATTCGCCGCCAAAGACGACTAACGTCTCGTCGAGCATGCCGCGCTCTTTCAAGTCTTTAATAAGGGCCGAGGTCGGTTGGTCCACTTCCGCAGCGGTCAATTGGACGCTGTTCTTGATGTTGCCGTGGTGATCCCAACCGCGATGATACAGCTGGATAAAACGAACGCCGCGTTCGGCCAATCGGCGAGCCAACAAACAATTCGCCGCGAACGTCCCGTCTCCACCCTTGGTGCCGTACGATTCGAAGACATGCTCGGGCTCGTCTCTGACGTCC
>CAUJKL010000836.1 GCA_963204995.1 Planctomycetota bacterium
CACCCGTGCTATACCGCCATTTACGACACACAATTGCTACCTGCATCCTTACGGTGCTCCTGGTAGAAGTGTCGACAGACACTTGCATTTACGCAGCAGAACCCGATCCTCAGGGTGTACCTAATATCGTACTAATACTTGCGGACGACCTCGGATACGGCGACTTAAGTTGCTACAACGCGGAATCCAAGATCGCGACTCCGCACGTGGATCGGTTGGCAGCGGAAGGTATGCGGTTCACGGATGCGCACACGCCGTCTGCCGTCTGTACGCCAACACGCTACGGCATTCTGACCGGTCGATACTGTTGGCGAACGCGGCTGAAGTATCGCGTCCTGGACGGATTCGATCCGCCGTTGATCGAGGAGGGGCAAGTGACGGTGCCGAGCTTCTTGAAGCAGCACGGTTATGCGACGGCTTGTGTCGGCAAGTGGCACCTCGGCATGCAGTGGACGGATCGTGACGGACAGCCGGTGCCTGCGGTGCCGATCGACCGTAATGACCGACCTCGCATCGGAGATAACGTTGATTACACGCGTGCGGTCGCCGGTGGGCCCATTGACCGAGGCTTCGATTGGTATTTCGGTATCTCGGCTTCGCTCAACATGTCGCCGTTCTGTTACATCGAGAACGATCATCCGGTTCACTTGCCGATCCTTGATCAACCGCGCATGCAAACCGAATTCATCAGCGTTGATGAAGGAGTGCGATCGCCGGACTTTTCGATTTATGGCGTGATGCCTCGACTCGCTGGCGAGGCCGTGGGTTACATCGAACGTCACGCGAAGCAAAACGCCAAGCAACCGTTCTTTCTCTATGCACCGTTGACCGCTCCTCATTTGCCACTGGTGCCCAATGAAGAGTATCGCGGCACGAGCAGCGCAGGTCACTACGGCGATTTCGTCATCGAAACGGATGCGTTTGTCGGCGCGATTTTAGAAACGCTCGATCGAACCGGCTTCGCGGAGAACACGCTTGTGATCTTCACGTCCGACAACGGCGGGCTCTATCACGCCTGGGACGCGCGGGAGTCGGACGATGTGCAATACTACAAACCCAGCGCACGAGGTCGTTACGTTCGCGAGTTTGGTCATCAAGGGAATGCTCACCTGCGAGGTACGAAGGCGGATATCTGGGAGGGAGGGCATCGTGTGCCGTTCGTCGTTCGCTGGCCCGGCAAGACGCCTCGCGATGCCGTGAGTACGGAGTTGATCGAGCTTACGGACCTGCTGGCGACTTGCGCGGCGATTGTCGGCGCGAAACTACCGAGCGATGCGGGTGGAGACAGCCGCAACGCGTTGCCTGCATTCTTGACGGCGAAACCCGCTGAGCCAGTTCGCGACTACGCGGTTCACCATTCGCTCTGGGGCACCTTCGCCCTTCGCCAAGGGCCGTGGAAGATGATCCCGCAACGAGGATCTGGCGGTTTTACGTATCCCAAAGAACTTGATCCCGCCAAGGTCGGCGGCTCACTTGGGCAACTCTACGACCTTGCACACGATCCTTCCGAAACGCAGAATGTGTGGGATGACAACCCGGAGGTCGTAGCGAGACTGACTGAGTTACTCGCTCGCGTGCAAGCGAAAGACTGAGATGGGTCAATTGTGTCGACGCTCGATTGGCTGCTGGGGTAGTATTCTTGGTAAGACTTGTCCTCGGACTCGCAGACTCCGATTTCGGGGCAAGGGTTGCTGGAATTGACGGGCAACTTAGAAAGAATGCCAGGGCGTTTGTGTCGGCCCTTCAGGCCTTCGCCTCTGCTGCGCTTTATGACCGGTGGTTCACACCACCGGCAATGGATATGCCGACCCTTCGGGCCGAGAACGTGCAAATTCAAAATGCGTATGCGAGACACACCCAGTGAATTCCTCGTTAACGCTTCGGATTTCCATTAGCGATGGCATCCCAAATTGAAAAACCGAAATGCCCTGGAAAAACCGCTTTTTCGCTGGCGATGCACCGACGGATTTAATAGACTCGCCCCAGGTGTTCGCTCGTCCTGCGTGGGGCAGGTCGCAGAATTCAGAATCTGTGTAAGGCCTGCACTGTCCTCGTAGCGTCTGTGTTGTGAGTTGCTCGTCGGTGCGCGTCGCGGTTTGCATGGGAACAGTTTCATGAAGATTAAGGTCATCGGATCATCGGTCGATGGGAGCCTCTGCCAGTTCGCCGCTTCTTACGTAATTAACGATCACATCGCCATCGATGCGGGTTCGATCGGGTTCATGTCAGTCGCTGCCCAGAAGCGGATCAAGCATATTCTGATCTCGCATTCCCATTTGGATCACATCGCTTCTTTACCCATCTTCATTGACAACGTGTACGTACCGGGGCCGGACAGCGTCATTGTGTATGGCAGGCCCAGCGTCATCGAATGTCTGCAGGCGAATCTGTTCAATGATTCCGTTTGGCCAGACGTGTTGCGTTTATCCAGTGAAGAATCTCCCTTCCTCAAGTACGCTGCTCTCGAAAACGCGCAGGCAGTTAAGCTGGGCGGCCTGACGATTACTCCGGTCGATTTGGATCACGTCGTACCCACATTTGGATTCCTCATTGACGACGGCGAGACGGCCGTCGCGGTCGTGAGTGACACTGGCCCGACTGAGCGTGTATGGGAACTTGCGAACCGTAACCCCAGGCTGAAGTGTGTGTTTCTAGAATCCGCCTTTCCCAATTCCTTGGAGTGGCTGGCTGAACGGACAAAGCATCTGACGCCCGAGTTGATGCGGCGCGAATACGAGAAACTCGACCGGAGCGTTCCGCTCGTTGTCGTGCATATCAAGCCCGCTTACTACGACGAGGTCACCGCTGAGTTGAAGGCGTTGAAACTGCCCTCGCTCGAAATCAGCGGACCCAATCGAGAGTACGAAATCTGATTGCTGGGATGCATCGCGCTGATCGTGGCGCAACTTGAAACGGCCCCAGACCAGCGATAAACTGAGTCGCCCTTGAAAAATCAAAGACGGAGGTTGTCGTTCCATGGTACAAGCTCCCACATCTACCCTTCGAATCAGCATTTCAGGCCCGGACCCCTCGCAGCGAATTCAAAAGGTGCTCAACGAAGGCGAAACGCTTCGCATCGGTCGGGCTCCGCACGACGGCTGGGCGATCCCGTGGGATCTCGCCATCTCGCGCGAGCATGCGGATCTCTGCTGGGCAGCAGGCACACTGCGAATTGTGGTGCTTCCCGCCGCGCGAAATCCGATCGTCTATCGAAATCGAATGACCAAGGAATTGTCCATCTTTGCCGGAGACTGGTTTCAGATCGGATCAACGACGTTCCAAGCGGCTGGTGTGGCAAATCAACCGCACGGAAAGTCGGACGAGGATACCATTGGGGTCGATTCGTACGAGGAACCCGGCAGGGTCATGGAGTCGCACGCCTATTCCGAGGAAGAATTGCAGAAAGTCGCCTTCCGCAATACTCAACAGCAGATGGAGATCCTCGCGAAGTTGCCGCGGCTGATCTCGGGGTCTCAGTCGGACGAAGAGCTCGGTGGTTTAGTCTCGCGGCTTCTGTTGGATGCTATTTCACAAGCAGATGCGGTTGCCGTCGCGCACTTCGACGAGACACAACTGCCGAAAGATGAAACCGGGTTCGACGAATTTCCAAAACCTCTGACGATGCGATTCGAAACGCGAGAATACTTCACAGGAAGATTCAACCCGAGTCGTCGCATGATTCTACAAGCTCTGCGACAACAGGCGAGCGTCATTCATATCTGGGACACCAATGACCAGGCTTCTGGCGAGTTCACGATAAGTGAAGGATTGGGATGGGCGTATTGCGTACCGATTCGCGGCGAGTCCTGTCAGGGTTGGTGTATGTATGTCTCAGGGAAAGGGTCTGCGAGTGGCGGACTGATGGTGGAGGAAAGCGATCTGGTCAGCGACCTGCGTTTCACGGAGCTCGTTGCCCAGTTCATCGGTTCGGTTCGTCACGTTCGCTTGTTGCAAGAGCAGAAGACGCAACTCAGTTCTTTCTTTTCACCTAAAGTCATCGAAGGGCTCACGGGCGCGAAAGGGCAAGACACGCTGTCGCCATCGGAGAGAGATATCTCGGTGCTATTCTGTGACGTCCGTGGTTTCTCGAAGAAATCGGAAAAACTCCAGGACGACTTACTGACCTTGCTGCAAAGTGTTAGCGCGGCGTTAGGCGTCATGGCTGGCGGGATACTCGAACGGGACGGAGTGATTGCCGATTTTCAAGGCGATGCGGCTTTGGGATTCTGGGGCTGGCCCTTGGAACTCACGGAAGGCCCAGTCCCCGCCTGTCGCGCGGCCTTGACCATTTACAATCAGTTCTACAACGAGATAGCGGTGGCGGGGAGTTTGTTGGAAGGATTCTCGGTGGGCTTGGGAGTCGCACACGGACGAGCCTTGGCGGGCCAGATCGGCACGAACCAACAAGCGAAGGTTGGTGTCTTTGGTCCCGTGGTCAATCAAGGCGCGCGGTTGGAGACGATGACGAAGCAGTTCGACCTGCCGATCTGTATCGACGAGACGACGGCTGAATATGCGAGGAAGTACCTACTGCCCTCGGAAGGTCGAATCCGGCGACTAGCACGCGTCCGGCCCAAGGGAATGGACACGCCGATCAATGTGTTTGGTCTATTGCCGCCGGTCGAACAAATGCCGGCAGTCACCGAACAGATCATCGCCGTTTACGAAGCCGCGCTCGACGCCGTCATCGAAGGAAACTGGGGGGCGGCGATCAAGCTACTTGGCAAGATCCCAGACCAGGACGGGCCCAAGCGATTCCTGCTCCGTCAAATGGCTGACACGAAGAACATTCCACCATCTGGATGGGATGGCGCGTTCTCTCTAGCGAACAAGTAGGCCGACTACGCCGCCTCGAACAGATTCTCGGAACCGGCACTCTTGCCGATGACGACGATACCGTTCTCGCTCACCGTGAAGCCTCGTCGACGATCCTCTTCGTGATCGAAACCAATCTCGGTTCCCGCTGGAATGGTAACGCCTTTGTCGATAATCGCGCGACGAATTCGAGCGTGTCGACCGACATTGACGCAATCGAACAGAATTGAATCATCGACACGGGCGTAGCTGTTAATCCGACATTGCGACCCAATGATCGAGCCTTGCACACTGCCGCCGGACAGGATCGAACCCGCACAAACAACACTGTCGAGCGCTTGACCACGACGACCATCGACCGTCTCTTCGGCGAAGACAAACTTCGGTGGCGGAACATTGGGACGATGTGTCCAGATGGGCCACGAACTGTCGTAGACGTTCAGCAGGGGATCGACATGTACGAGGTCCATGTTCGCTTCGTAGTAGGCATCCAGCGTACCGACATCTCGCCAGTAAGCTTCCGATTTTTGGTTCTCGTCGCGGAACGGAAATGCGAAGACGCGATGCGAATTGATGATCGAGGGGATGATGTTGTGGCCGAAGTCATGCCCGGCGTTTAGCTGGGCGGCGTTCTGGCAGAGCTGTTCGTACATGAATCGCGCCGAAAAGACATAGATGCCCATCGAGGCGAGACACTGCGAACTATCGCCCGGCATGGGCTTGGGAACGGCAGGTTTTTCCTGAAAGCCAACGATTCTCGAATCCGCTTCGGCTTCCATAACACCGAATTGTCCTGCCGCAGTTTCGACGGGAACTTGCAACGCGGCCACGGTCACATCCGCATTATTCTCTTTGTGGAAGGCGACCATCTTGCTGTAGTCCATCTTATAGACGTGATCGCCAGCCAGAATCACAACGTGGTCCGGATCTTCCTTTTCGATAGCATAGATGTTTTGGTAGACCGCGTCGGCCGTACCGCGATACCAGTTCTCGTCAATCCGCTGTTGTGGCGGGACGACATCGATGAAGTCTCCCAACTCCCACGAGAACAGCTTCCGCCAACCGATATTGATATGCCGGTCGAGGCTCATCGCTTTGTACTGCGTCAGTACCAGGATCTTCTTCAAGCCACTGTTCAAGCAATTCGACAGCGTAAAGTCGATGATGCGATAGGCTCCACCGAACGGGACCGCCGGCTTCGCGCGATCGCGAGTCAACGGTTCGAGCCGAGTTCCTTTACCACCTGCCAAAACGACCGTCACGACTCGGTCCATGAGATACTCCAGTGTCAGATCAAAGTCAGTGTCAGCGAATCATCACCGTTGCATATGTTTTATAGTGTCGCGAGTTTCGCCTTTGTGTCTACGTTGATTTACGAAGTTACCGGTTTGCGGAACAAAAGGCCGCGATCGATTTCTTCAAACTTCAGTTTCTGGCAGACTTCGATACCTAACGTCTCGTTCGGCTGAAGCTGAAACTCAACAAGCGTGATTCCGAATCCTTGAAGCTGTCGACAAATCTCGCTGACGAAGTGTGTCGCCACCGCACACTCGTTGGTGGTGGCGTAGACCATCATCTCGACGAAGCCCGCGGCATGAACGCCCCACGAACTCGCCATCGGCTCAATATCCCAAAGTTTTGCTGCGGCGACAGGTGGGCCTTTGGCTTTGGGAAGCAACACGAATTCCAACCTCTCGATGCTGGCGAATTCGCACGCCTCCCACCAACTGCGAGGCAGAGAGTCCGTCTGTTTCACGACTTGATACTGCCTGCGAACTTGCATTAATTCGCGATCGACGGGCGGTCGAAAACCTTTTAGATCCAGGCGGAATATCCGGGCGTGAGTCGTTTCCGCGTAGTCGGCCGCTCGGAACAATTCGCTGCTCGCGGTATCCGACGCCAAGACGCCCGACATCTTGCTGCCGCCGTAAAGGCCAAGATAGAAGGGGGCGAGTGCGCTCGTTGCGCCACCAAATAGCGTCGTGGCTCCGCGCTCGCGCAGATATTGCTCGCTTCGCGCGAGGAGTTCTCTCGATATTGTTTCCCGGTCGTCGCGAGGCGCGACGAGCAACAAAGCAGTCGTGCCGTTGGCATGATCAAGGTCGGTCAACTCAGCGTTCGGACCAAATCCAGCGTGAACAAAACCGATCGGCTTGTCGTCTTGAACCGCCAGAATCAACCCATGCCGGTCGAAGAAGGGCCGGGAGTAAACCAAGTCGTCAAGCACGGCAGGCGTCATGGTTTGAATGAGCGCGTTCGACACAGGCTGACTTCGCCAAATCTCGGCGATTGCCGGCGGATCACTGTTCAGAAACGGGCGATATCGGATCATGCGTCAACGTCCACGAGGACGCTCTCTCCTTCCACCTTGACGGGAAACCGCGGGTGCAGCAACGACGCACTCGTCTGGTGTTGCCCCGTCCGCACGTCGAACTGCCAGCCGTGCCAAGGACAAGTCACGATGCAGCCGACCAGCTTTCCTTTGCCAAGCGGTCCCCCTTGATGCGGACAGACTCCATCCAAGGCATGAAATTCGCCGTCGACGTTAAACAGGGCGACGATTCTATCAGCCACCACGAACTCACGTGCGTTGCCGGGTGGGCACTGTTCGACCGATGCGATCCGAATCCAGTTCGACATGGTGCCAAAGTGTGGAGAAAACTGAGTGACAAGTTGACCGTCAGGAGATTTGGGTTCAGCTTACAGCGACTTGCGAATCTTTGACAGGCGGTGGGCGTTCATGGCTAAGCGGCTTGTCGACGCGCCAGCATTCGCTTCGGCGGAGTTCCTTTCCACCGTCGATGCACCCACCAGTACTGTTCCGGAACGAGTCGTATCGCTTCTCCCAAACGATCGTTGTACCACTGCGTCACGCTCGGCACGCTGCTGGCAATCGATGGCGACTTCGCCGGATCCAGGACGCCGAGAAAGCTGATCTCGAACTGCATCGGGGCACCGCGGCGCGTGGTCGCGGCCGCCAGCAGCGGAGCACCGCTGGTCATCGGGAATAAGGCAATGGCCTTGTGGCAGGATGCAGGCCGACCGAGGAAATCGACCCAGCAACCTTTCGGTCCCGCATGTTGATCACCCAATAGAGACAAGACGCCACCGCTATCGAGGACGGCCTGCACCTGAGCCGAACTTCCCGACTTCGGCAAAATGAACTGACCATTTGCGCCACGGAAGCTGTTGATGTATCGATCGAGATACGGATTATCCAGTGTTCGAGCAACGGTGAAACTCGGGAAGCCCAACAGTCCGGTGATAAACCCACCCAGTTCAAAATTTCCGAAGTGCCCGGTCACTAAAACGGTGGGACGGGGATCAATCAAGCACTGAACCAACTCTCGACGTCCGCGGAACGAAATGTGATCACGCCAATTTCCGCGATGGATTTTGCGCGGAGCGTGCGCGATCTCGCAGACCATGAGCAACAGATGCTCCCACATCTGGTGAGCGATTCGACGTCGTTCGGCGTCGGTCAGGTCCGGGAAGGCATTGCGGAGGTTGTCGTCAATGACGGCTCCGCGCAGCCGGACGACGTTATTGAGTAACCCCGCAGCGACTCTCGCCATCGCGTGACAGGTTTCGATGCGTATCGCTTGGATAAAGCAAATCACAACGCGTACCGCGACGTAAGCAAACCAGTCGGTAAAAACCCTAGCTTTCACCTGCCGTTCCTTTGGAGCTTCATAAATGGAGGAGGGTCTAACGTGGATGTCTTTGAACTCGCGAGTGTAACTACTTGCGAACAAATGCGATCGTTCGAGCGTAGGTCTGATCAGCACTTGCCAGTCGCCGGCGGGAGTCTCGCACGAAGCGGTCGTTGTGGGAAGGGCAACCCGATTCAAGTCACCACTCTCGGTGGGCGGGCCACAATCTTTGCTCTCGCCCGCGAGGATGAGATTGCTTATTCTTTCGAATGATGACGAGCCGTTAACGGCTAGATTTCATTGCGCTGACGAAGGGAGATCGACATGAAGAAATACCTGGTTGCTTGTGTGTGTTCGGCGATGGCTGGTGCGATGCTAGCGTTTTGGCTAGTGAGCGATTCGCCGCGAGCTCTCGTTTCCGCCCAGGACGCCAGCTCCCGCCGTCCGTCCGAAGGGCTCGATCCTCGCCGCCCCAACGAAGTACTCAATGCCATCCCCCAGCCCGCGACGGATTTGATCGATGATACAAACCCGGCTCTCCGCTCGAACGTGCTGCCTGGTGCTGTGGTCGCTGGTGATGACGAATACACGCCCGATGAACTGATCAACATCAAGGTCTATGATCGCGTTAATCGGAGCGTGGTCAACATCACCACTCGCACCACTCGGCCCAGCGGCTTCTTTATGACGGAGGTTCCGGCTGCGGGAGAAGGCTCTGGGTCGGTGCTCGAC
Source organism: Planctomycetota bacterium (assembly GCA_963204995.1). GTDB lineage: Bacteria > Planctomycetota > Planctomycetia > Pirellulales > Pirellulaceae. Next base: position 9,201 of record CAUJKL010000836.1, read on the forward strand.
ATGCAAGGCCACATCCTGACCAACTACCACGTCATCGAAGGTGCTCGTGAAGTGCGCGTCACGCTCTTCAACGGCGAAGCCTATGAAGCTGGCGTTGTTGGCAAAGACCCGCCGAACGACGTTGCTGTTCTCAAGATCAACGCACCTCCGAAATCGCTCTATCCCGTGCAACTCGGCGACTCGAACCGCTTGCGTGTCGGGCAGAAGATTCTGGCCATCGGCAATCCGTTCGGGCTCGAGCGAACGTTGACCGTCGGAGTTGTTTCGAACTTGAAGCAGTCGCTTCCTTCAAAGACCGGGCGTCAGATGAAGTCGATCATTCAGATCGACGCGGCGCTGAACAGTGGCAGTTCGGGTGGGCCATTGCTTAACTCGCGAGCCGAGCTCGTTGGCATGAACACCGCGATCGCAAACCCCAGCCAGACCGGCGAGAACACGGGCGTCGGCTTTTCGATTCCCGTCAACACCATCCGCCGTGTCGTTCCGCAGTTGATCGAGCACGGCCGAGTGATCCGTCCCGTCATTGGAATTGCCAGCGTCTACGAGACCGAACGCGGCTTGGTGATTATCGACATCGCTCCGGGCGGCCCTGCGGCTAGGGCCGGCTTGCGAGGCTTTGAAGTGGTCACGCAAAAGGAAAAACGTGGGCCTTTCACCTATGAGCGAACTTATGTGGACCGAGAGCGGGCCGACCGCATCGTCTCGGTCGACGGTGTCCCGGTTTCCACCGGCGACGACTTCCAAGACGCAGTCGAGAGCAAGAAGCCAGGAGATCGCATCGTGGTCCGAGTGATTCGCGACAATCGCGAGCTGGATGTGCCGGTGACGCTCGCCGCGAGCGAATAGGGCGAGATTTAGGCTGCGCGGTGCGAGCCGGTTGAATATCCCTCGATAGCGGTTGGGGATCGCGCTTCGTCTTGCCTATAATGAAAACCGTCAATCGCAGACCTGTGGAGACCTGACGGTGCTCGCCTTTCCACGAAAATACACATTACTTTGGAGCCTAGTGATCACTGGGCTCATGCCGTCCTCTGGCTTTGCCGATGACGAGCAGCAAGAGCAGCTGAAGTTCTTCGAAACGAAAGTCCGCCCGCTGTTGGTCGAGCATTGCTACGAGTGCCACGGCCCGGATTTGCAAGAGTCTGACTTGCGGTTAGACACGCCGGAAGGGATTCTTCAAGGTGGAGCTTCCGGGCTGGCGGTGGTGGAAGGTGATCCCGATCAGAGTCTGATGATGGTCGCCCTCAGCTACCGCGAAGACGACCTGAAAATGCCGCCGATGGGCAAGTTGGAAGACGACGAAATCGCGGACATTCGCCGTTGGATTGAACGCGGTGCGGTGATGCCGAAGGTCGAAGGCGGCGTGAAACCGCGTCGCGGTAGCATCGACATGGAAGAAGCGAGGCAGTTTTGGTCGTTCCAGCCGCCGCACAAAGCAGCCTTACCGGCCGTTCAGAACGCCACATGGCCACAAACGTCGCTCGACTACTTCGTGTTGTCCTTGCTCGAATCGAAGCGACTCGCGCCCGCACCGGCGACCGACAAGCGGACGTTGATCCGCCGTGTCACATTCGATTTGATCGGATTGGCGCCGACTCCCGCCGAAGTCGACGCGTTCCTCAAGGATGAGTCGCCGTTGGGACTTGTTCGTGTCGTCGATCGCTTGCTTGCGTCGGCGCATTACGGCGAGCGGTGGGGGCGACACTGGCTGGATGTGGCACGATATGCCGACTCGAACGGATTGGACGAGAACGTCGCGCACGGTAATGCGTGGCGATATCGCGACTATGTCATCGCGTCGCTCAATGCGGACAAACCTTTCGACGAGTTCGTGACCGAACAGCTGGCGGGCGATTTGTTGCCAATTGACGGGGAGCTGGAGCGGAATGAACACCTGGTCGCAACGGGATTTCTGTCGCTGGGGCCCAAGGTGTTGGCGGAAGGCGATGAGCATAAGATGGAAGTCGATATCATCGACGAGCAGATCGATACGGTCGGCCGCGCCTTCATGGGCTTGACGCTCGGTTGCGCTCGCTGCCACGACCACAAGTTCGATCCGATTCGCGCCGACGACTACTATGCCTTGGCTGGCGTCTTCAAGAGCACGCGCACGATGACGTCGTTCAAGCGAATTGCGAAATGGAATGAGAACTCAATCGCAACGAGCGAACAGTGTGCCGAAAAAGAAGCGTGTGAACGTCAGATCGCAGAACACAAGACCAGCATTCAACAAGCGACGGACGCCGCCAACGCAGAACTCCAGTCGCAGCTCGCCACTGGCGAGGCGTTGCCGAATGACGCTGAATCACGTTACTCGCAGGCATCGAAAGACGAACTGAAGCGATTGCAGGACGAGTTGATGGAGCTCGAGGCAGCACTCCCAGAGCTGCCTACGGCGATGGGTGTCGTGGATGGGGAAGCTACGAACACGAAGATCCACATCCGCGGCAGCCATTTGTCGCTCGGCAAGGAGATTGAGCGGGGCGTTCCTGAAGTGCTCACGTTCGACGGCCAACCGACGATTGGCGAAACGCAGAGCGGACGACTGCAACTCGCACACTGGTTGATTCGCCCCGAACATCCGTTGACAAGTCGTGTAATAGTGAATCGCCTGTGGCGCTGGCATTTCGGACGAGGCCTGGTTGGCTCGACCGATAATTTTGGCAACTTGGGGGATCGACCGGTTAACCAACCGCTGCTCGACTTCCTGTCGGTACGACTCATGGAGAGCGGCTGGTCGTTGAAAGCGTTGCATCGCGAAATTGTGTTGTCCAGCACCTACCAAATGTCGACGGCGAACGATGAGGTCGCCGCCGGACTCGATCCCGAGAATCGCTGGCAATGGCGGGCCAACCTCAGACGGCTCGAGGCCGAAGATATCCGCGATTCGCTCCTGTCGGTGAGCGGCTTGCTCGATACGCAGATGGGCGGTTCGATGCTGCACGTCGGCAATCGCGAGTTTGTCTTCAACCACACTTCGAATGACGAGACGACCTACGATACGACTCGGCGTTCGATCTACCTGCCCGTGATTCGCAATCACCTGTTTGATGTGTTCTCGTTGTTCGACTATTCCGATGCGAGCGTACCGACTGGCGATCGCGCGACCTCGACGATCGCACCCCAGGCGTTGTTCCTGATGAACAGCGACTTTCTAACGCGATGTTCGCAAGCGTTCGCCGAACGCCTCGCCAGAGAAGTTCCCTTGGACCAAGAGGCACGAGTCGCACGACTCTATGGCCTGGCTTTTGGTCGCCCGCCAGCCGACGGCGAAACGGACGAGTCGCTCGCCTTCGTGGCTGCCGTGAGTCGCGAACTAGAAAAGAGTGATTCGAGCGATGACTTGTCTCCGCTGCGGGGCTGGGAAGCCCTCTGCCATGTTATGCTAGTATCCAGCGAGTTCTTGCACCTGCAATAGATTCGAATCAGCGAAGGATCACGATGGCGATTGGCTCATTATTCATCGAAGGAAACATTCGTGTGCCCTCGGATGTCTACGACTTGACCGGTTTCCGGCGTTGGGTTCACTCGGATGGTTTTCCCGAGCGGTGTCGTTTTGCTTATTTGGCGGGAGAGGTGTGTGCCAATCTGAGTCCGGAAGAGCTGCAAACTCATAACAAGTTAAAGCGAGCTATTACACGCTATCTGGATGTTTGGGTCGATTCTCTTGATGTTGGCGAGACGCTTGCAGATGGTGCGTTACTAGTGAACGAAGCGGCCGATCTTTCGACCGAGCCTGACTTGATGTACTGTAGCTGGGAAAGTTTGGAAAGTGGCCGCGTCAAGTATGCAGAAGCTGTCGAAGGCAGCGAGCGATACGTCGAAGTCGTTGGCAGCCCGGACTTAGTGGTCGAAATCGTCAGCCGTTCATCGGTTTACAAGGACACACAAGCGCTACCGCCGCTGTATTTCGCCGCAGGGGTGTCGGAGTATTGGCTGATCGATGCTCGTGGCGGCGAGATCGAATTTCGCTTGTTGGCTCGTGGCGAAGCAGGTTGGCGCGACGTTGAACCGGACAGCGATGGATATTATCGGAGCGACGTGCTAGGCGGTACCTTCCGCCTCACGCGCGACCTGAATCGAGTTGGCGGATTCCGTTATGAGCTACTATCTAAATCCCTCTGAACTCGGTGCCGGGATCTCTCGTCGCCAGTTGTTGCAAACCAGTGCCCTTGGGTTCGGCAACTTGGCGCTCGCCACGCTGCTTGGCAGCGAAGCGACGGCAACCGATCCGCTTGCTCCGCATGCGACGCACTTTCCGGCTCGTGCCAAACGCGTCATCTTCCTGTTCATGAAAGGCGGCCCGTCGCATCTTGATACCTTTGACTACAAGCCGCAGCTTCAGAAGGGCGACGGCAAGGAATTGCCGTTCGACAAACCGCGAGTCCAGTTTGCGCCCACCGGAAACCTGCTGGCATCGCCGTGGCGGTTCCGGAAATATGGCCAAAGCGGTATCGAGGTCAGCGATCTGTTTCCGCACGTTGCCGAGTGTGTCGACGACCTTTGCATTCTGAACTCCGTGCATGGCACGAACGCCGCACATGGCGGAGCGCTTCTCAAACTGCACACCGGCAGCGATACGTTTGTCAGGCCCAGCATGGGGGCCTGGGTGACCTATGGCTTGGGCACCGAGAATGACAACCTGCCTGGGTTTATCACGATTTGCCCGACGCTCGCTCATGGCGGAGTAAACAACTGGGGCTCTGCGTTTTTGCCGGCGTACTGCCAGGGAGTGCCTTTGGGGGTCGCCAGCAAGCCGTCCTCCGAAGCACAAGTTAAGTACATTCACAGCACACGGTGGTCTCGCGATTTGCAACGGATGCAACTCGACATGCTGGCGAAAGTCAATCGCGATCACCTCGCCAGTACCGGCCCCAATTCCGCGCTCGAAGCACGAATCAATTCGTTCGAACTGGCGTTCCGGATGCAATCCGAGGTGCCAAAGATTCAGAACATCGCCGACGAGACCGAAGCGACGCAACGTCTTTACGGACTCGACGAAAAGGTAACCGAAGACTTTGGCCGCCAATGTCTGTTAGCGCGGCGTTTCGCGGAGCGCGGAGTCCGCTTCATTCAAGTGACGCACAGCGATTCGAATGTCCAATGGGACCAGCACGGCAATCTCCGGGGAGGTCACGCCAAGAACTCGCTCGAAGTCGATCGACCAATCGCCGGTTTACTTCGAGACCTCAAGCAACGTGGCTTGCTCGAAGATACACTGGTCATGTGGGGCGGCGAGTTCGGCAGAACTCCGGTCGCACAAGGTAAAGACGGACGCGACCACAACCCGGAAGGCTTCACGATGTGGATGGCGGGTGCCGGAGTAAAGGCCGGTTTCAAATACGGTGCCACCGATGATTATGGGTACTATGCCGTCGAGAATAAGATGCACATTCACGATTTGCACGCAACGCTGCTGCACCTCCTGGGGATCGACCACTTGCGGCTAACTCATCGATACGCTGGACGCGACTTTCGCTTGACCGATGTTGCCGGTCACGTTCACACGGACATCTTGGCTTAACGCGATCGTCTATGACTTTTTCATCGACCACACGGCGAGTTCGTTGACGCTGATTCGGCCGTCACCATCGGTGTCCGCAGCCGAAGGATCTTTAGACATCGTCTTGTACTCGTCCGCGACTAGAGCACCATCTCCATTCGTATCGTATTTGGAGAGCAGCTTTTGATAGTAAGCGACGTATCGCGGATCGATCTTCGGAGCTTCACCACCTCCAGGACTTGGGGTGGCGGGTTGCGTTGTGACCGACGAACTAGCGGTCGTCGCGGGGGTCGACGAACCTGGAGAAGAACCCGTTGAACCTCGAACCACTCCATTGTTCACGGCATTCAGCGTTTCACTTGCCGTAATCATTCCATCGCGGTTCAGATCGAACTGTCCAAACTCGCTCAGTACCGAGTCGGACCAGGAGGTTGCGAATTCGGCCATAGCCACTTGGCCGTCGGCGTTCGTGTCGCTGCGCGCGAACCAATCGGGCAATCCCTTCGGCAGACGCTCGGTAACCGACTTGACTCGATACGATTTTCGAGAATCGGCGACTGCTGCTTTGGACGAGTTCGCCGATGCGTCACCGCCGCCAGCACTTTCGCCACCGTCGCGACGAGAGAAGAAGCTGCGAGGATCTTCACCGCCCCCTCCGAATCCGCCTCGCCCGGCCGAACCGCGATCACCGCCACGACTGCCTCCCGATGTGCTGGTTCGACTCGCAGTCTGCGTCGCTCGATTGGCTTCCTCGGAGACGCGGCGTTGAGCGTATCGAACCGCCATCTCGGACACCGTTAGTTTACCGTCATGGTTCTTGTCGTAGGTCAGAGGATCTTCCGACCAACGGCCACGCGCCAACTCGCCCTTGTCGAGGATTCCATCGCCATTTGAATCGTAGCGAGCAAAACGCTCTTTCGCTTCGCGGTTGTCAGCGTCCGTAACCTTGACACTAAAGAGCTCCGCTGCCGCACCAAAACCGGGAACTGGCGGAAGCAAATCTTCGACGCCGAATCCCGGCACCAACGGTTCGATGGCTTTGGTTGCAGTAGCGGATGAGCCTTGCCCCGAACTGTTGCTGCCGCCACCGGATTCGCGTTGCTGTCGCATCCGCTCCATGGCCTGCGAGAGTTTGTCAATTGGAATTGGTTTCGCGAGATCGATGCCCGGGACTTCGCTGGCGATTCGTTGCAGAAAGAAACTGGCTGGCCCTTGTGCTTCGGCTGGATCGATCATGCCGTTACCGTTCTGGTCAAAACGACGAAGCATATCCGCAGGCGAAAAGCCGCCAGGACCGCCCGGCCCGCCGCGAAAACCGCCACTAGGAAAACCGCCACCAGGAGGTCCGCCTCGGAATCCGCCACCACCCTCCGATCCGCCGCCACCTCCTCGATCTCCACCTCGATCACCACGCCCGCCGCCTCGATCGTCTTGTGCGTACGAGGCAGTCACCATCAAGACGACAGCGACGAAAGTGCTTGCCAGCCCAAGGCAGTTAGGAAGACGCGACATGTTTTGGACTCCATTTGGGGCGGTTCAGCAATCGTCATTATTATCGAAGTGGAACCGAGCATCTACGCCGAATTGGCACAATCCAGGTTTGGCGGCATCACTATTGAACCCTCTCGTTGCTCAGTGGTTGCGAAAGAACATAGCCAGACCCGCTGGGGGGTGAATTCAAATTACTTGCTCCTGACGTGTGTCTCCTTCGCGGTCCCAGACTTCCAGCGATAAAGGCAGTTCCAATGCCAGTCTTCCGCGTGTTTTACCAGGTTCGCTCGCAAAGCGTTACGCTCCGAGGCTGTGATTTTATTGGGTGGGATAGGCTTCCAGCCTGTCAGAAATACGGGGAAAATGACAGGCTGGAAGCCTATCCCACGATTTTTTCACACCCTCTCCACGTACCGGCACCGTATAGAAGTGCCCATCTTCCTGGACGGGGAACGACTTGAAGCGGCCTTGATAAACGTGTCCCGTTCCCGTGCTGCGACGATGAGCATGCCAGCGCTGCGTGTGCGTCAAAGTCAGCCAGCCCGTGAAGCGTGACAGTTCGCCGTCTTCGCGAGGCCAAACCACCAAGTGCCAATGTGTCCGTAGTACACAATAAGCCAACAACCGCGTCTCGCTCCGCTG
>CAUJKL010000837.1 GCA_963204995.1 Planctomycetota bacterium
TAGCCCGAAGATACCGCGAGCGGCTCGCGTCGCCAATCCGGCTGTCGGCGATGTGTAGACCGGAATTAATTCCGGTCTAAGCCTGGCGGGCTCAGTACAAGCACGACTCGCGAGCGAGTCAGTGCGGTCTGAAATCACTCACTCGCTGGCGCGTCGTGCTTGTAATTGCGCGTCGTGCTTGTATTTGTGTCGTGCTTGTATTTGTGTCGTCCGGGGCCGCCTTAAAATCGGCTGTAGGGCCGAGGGAAGACGAATCCCGGATAAACTGTGTAAACGCGAAACGCCAGCGGTGACGAACTCGGCGACCCCATGAACGGTACGGTCGACGTCGGTGGTCGTGATGGCGAGTAACCAAAGCGAGCGTTGATCGCCATTCGTTCGTGGCGTTCCGCAGCTCGCATGGCCGCATTGCGATGCACTAATTCCTGTGCGGACACCTCGCGGCGATGGCTTTCGCTGTGACGCGTCTGTGCGCCATCTTCCGCCACGAAGAAGCCGTCGCCTGCTCGTGGCGCGAGCAACTCGACGTCTTGAGCGAGAACTGCCGAGGACGAAAGCATCGAAAGTAACACCATGCAGAGCAAGTTCTTCATGACCAGCATTCCTCGCTGTGGGCGTCGTTTGGTAGCGGCGTCGCGCGACGACACCGGGGCCTAATAGTACGAGTCGGTCTTCACCGATTGGAACATTTAATCTGTTCCTCATTGCCAATCGGGTCGACCGTCGGCCTCGCGCGAGCGCGCAAGTTGCGTTAACAACAGCACTTGAAACGCGAAATGAAGTGAATCGCAGGCAATTCGGCCCGTCTGCGATGAGAAGCTGTATCGAATCCGCAAGCTGTTCAGGCGGTACCGATCCGGGGACGGATCACGCTCAAATACAGAGACTTACTGTCACGGTCACCGTCAGGGTTCGCATAGACCGCTAAATAATAGACACGACCATTCGCTTGCCAAGCTCCGACGTGCCAACCACGCGGCGATGGGTAACCGGCTGGCGGATGCGCTGGTAACGAAACCGCAGCGGTCGGCTGGCTGATGAACAGACGGACGATCTCGCCGTCCTCTCGCGGCTTAATTAACAAGTCGTAACAGACGACTCGACGTTTCGAAACCCATTGCCAGCGATCCTCATCGCTGATTTTGAGATGCTGCCACGTCGGAAAGTCCTGAGCGGGGAGACTCGCGGCGGACTGCCAGTTCGCGGCCTTGTCCAATTCCAGGTTCCACTGGTCAACGTTTTCTGCGATCGACTGATCGGTGAGCCTCGTCACCGGCGGGGACATCGTCAACCAAATTGCGATCGTAGCGGCAACGGCGGCTAACGATACTGTGCCTGTCCAAATCGCGAAGGTGCGGCGGGAAGGCCGGGTTGCAAGCTCAACTCGCAATTCCGAGTCGGCCGCCGCAATTGAAGTCTCATCACTTTCCTCGATCGCTGCCGCCTCGATTGCCTCGATCAGCCGATTCGCGAATCCAGGCGGTGGGCTGACGGCTTGAAACGCGGTTCGCATCGCCGAGTCCACCGCTTGTGATCGCGCGAAGAGCCTCTGAAGTTCCGGATCTTGCGACATCGCGTTTGCCAACTCGGAGAATTCAGGCTGGTTGATGTCATCGTGGCCGGGTCGGCACGCGTCGATCATTTCGTACAAGTGTCTGGAAGTCATAGTTACTTTGGCGATCTGGCAGGAGGTTGATGTTGCTGACCGTGGTGCTCGACCGCCGACTGCGGCAATGCTGCCGAGTCGCCGTGCGATCGTTCCGGCAAAACGCTGTTGGGTACGTCGGTCATCGCGTGACGTAGCCGACCTTTGGCTCTGGCCAGCCGACTCATCACGGTGCCGATCGGAATCCCCAGTTGCGCACTGATCTCTTTGTAGGAAAGCTCCTCGAAATAAAACATCGTGACGCACAATTTGAAATCATCTTCGAGTTCGTTTAGCGCAGCTTGCAGCCGTTCTTCGTCGAAGGGTGAATCGGCGAGGAACCGCTCGGGGATTTCATTCACGTCGAGTTCAAAATTGGCAGCCGCCGCAGGCCGAGGCCGCCTTTTGCTCTTCAGGAAGCACGTTCGCGCGATCGTGTACAGCCAACCGATGACTTTGTCTTGCTCGCGGACCTGGTGCAGTTTCTGGTGAGCGATCATAAACGTCTGCTGCGTCAGATCCTCGGCATCGGCCACGGCTCCGGATAAACGATACGCATAGCCATATATCGCGGAATAATGCTGTTCCACGAGATCACGGAGACGAGCGGAATCGGAGGATGCAGGTTGAACCTCAACAGGCATTTTGGACTCTGTGGATGGTTACTTGGAACGGTCTGCGGAAATAGAGATCCAATTCTCGGCCGCAAAATTCCCCAGATCATGCAAAACTTCGCGGGAATAATGTCGTATCTTTGTGGATCTAGTGTGATAGCTGATCTATTAAGATCTGTTTCAGGATAACCTAGCCGCTTGGCTCGAGCCTGGACATCTCAATTTCCCCCATTTACGAAGGAGTTTTATCGTGAACAAGCTATTTTGTTTAGGCGTTCTGTTGGCCGGGTTCGGCGTATGCCTCGGCTGCGGCGACCAAGCAGCAACCTCGTCGGGCGACGCCACCACCACCGACAGCCCAGCCTATGAGCAGCAAATGACGGACGGAACGGAGCCTTCCACGGAAGTCGTCGAGGAAACCGTCGTTGAAGTCACGGAAGAAGCTGCGCCTGCTCCAGAAGCACCAGCCGCCGAAGCACCAGCTGCCAAAGCACCGGCCGCCGAAGCACCAGCCGCCGAAGCACCAGCCGCCCAGTAGTCTGGAGCGTTGCTGCATACTGTTTAATAGACGAGCGACGGGGAAAGCCCCGTCGCTTTTTTCATGGCATTTTCGGTCGCGGGACTTTGATGCCCCCTTTGGTGCCACGCCGTCGGCGACCTTTCGGCTTGCTCGATTCGATGGCAACTTCATTCATTGGCTTGCCAATTGAATCACGCAACTGCGTGATTCGGTCTCGCAGCGAAGCGGCTCGCTCGAATTCTAATGCTTCAGCCGCGGAAAGCATCTCAGCTTCCAGCTCGTTCACGTACTCTTCGGTGATGTAGACCGTTTCGTCGGTACGGCCGACGGCGGCGTTAGCGTTGCGATGTGCGGCGGCCACGGCTTCGATGCCAGCGCGGATTGTCTTTTGAATGGTCTCCGGCGTGATCCCGTGCTCTTTGTTATACGCTTCCTGCAGACTGCGGCGCCGATCTGTTTCGTCAATCGCCTTTCGCATCGAGTCGGTAACTTTGTCCGCATACAAGATGACCTTGGCTTTTACATTGCGAGCCGAACGGCCGATCGTTTGAATCAACGACGTCTCGCTACGGAGAAACCCTTCTTTGTCGGCATCGATGATCGCGACCAACGAAACCTCCGGCAGATCGAGCCCCTCGCGCAACAGGTTTACGCCAACCAAGACATCGAAATGCCCTTCGCGTAAATCGCGTAGCAGCTCGACTCGCTCGAAGGCGTCCAGCTCACTATGTAACCACTTACAGGCCACACCTTGTTCGCTGAGGTACGCGGAAAGATCCTCGGCCAGCCGCTTCGTCAATGTCGTCACCAGAACTCTTTCCTTCACGGCGACGCGTTCGCGAATCTGCTCCAAAAGATGTTGTACCTGACCTCGTGAGGGGATGACTTCGATGACGGGATCGAGCAGGCCGGTCGGACGAATGATTTGTTCGACGACCTCGCCGCCGCATTTTTCGAGCTCATAGTCGCTTGGCGTGGCGGACACGAATACAACTTGCTTCGCTTTTTTCTCCCATTCCTCGAACATCATCGGTCGATTGTCCAGCGCGCTCGGCAGCCGAAAACCATGCTCGACCAGCGTTCCCTTGCGACTTTGATCGCCAGCGTACATGGCTCGAATCTGCGGAACGGTTACATGCGATTCATCGATGATTAACAGGAAATCTTCTGGAAAGAAGTCGTACAAAGTATAGGGTGGCGATCCTGCCGGACGCCCTGACAACAAGCGGCTGTAGTTTTCGATACCGGGACAGTGGCCAACCTCTTGGAGCATCTCGATGTCGAACCGCGTTCGAGCGTTCAACCGCTGAGCTTCGAGCAACTTGCCTTGATCCCGAAACACTTGCAGTCGTTCTTCGAGCTCCGCTTTGATCTCGGCGACCGTATTTGCGATGCGATCCTCCGGCATGACGAAGTGCTTGGCGGGATAAATGAACAGTTGATCCTGCGTCGCGATGACTTCGCCGCTGATCGGATTGATGAATGACAACGCATCGACTTCGTCACCCCAGAACTCAATTCGGAAGGCGAATTCCTCATAAGCGGGCCATAGTTCAACGCAGTCGCCGCGCACCCGGAACTTGCTCCGTTCAAAGGCCACGTCGTTTCGTTCGTACTGGATGTCGACCAGCTTCATTAGCATCTCGTCACGATCGATCAGCTGGCCCTTGTGCAGCGAAACCATCATCTTTTTGTAGTCGTCCGGCGAACCGAGGCCATAGATACTGGATACGCTCGCCACGATGATGACGTCGCGGCGACTGACCAGCGAACTGGTGGAAGCCAGACGCAACCGATCGATCTCGGAATTGATCGAAGCGTCCTTCTCGATATAGATGTCGCGTTGGGGGATGTACGCTTCCGGTTGATAGTAGTCGTAGTAACTGACAAAGTAGTGGACTGCGTTCTGCGGGAAGAACTCCCGAAACTCGCCAAACAGCTGTGCGGCGAGAGTCTTGTTGTGCGAAATCACCATCGTCGGCTACTGCACGGCCTGGATGACGTTCGCCATGGTGAACGTCTTGCCCGAGCCCGTCACTCCCAACAGCACCTGATGGCTGCGGTTCGACTGGATGCCATCCACGAGTGCCTCGATGGCCTGTGGTTGGTCGCCGTCCGGTTGGTAAGGTGCTTCGAGTCGGAAATCCACGCGATTCGTCCTTGATGGGAGCAGGCGTTGTTGGGTTACTGGTGGGCAACGGCTTCTTGGTCGGCGCGATCAGAATCGTCCGGCAAAGGGAGCAGATACGGACGTATGCGTTCGAAGGTGCGTGGGCCGACGCCACTGACGCGCAGTAAATCGGCGTGATTTCGGAATGGGCCTCGTTCGCTTCGATGTTGCACGATCCGTTTTGCCAGTGTTTCGCCGACCCCTGGCAGAAGAGTCCATTCAGGCCACGCAGCTTCATTGATATCCAATTGAAAGGACAACGTAACGGGCTCGGCGGTATCGATATCGATCATGCGCCCGCTAAGTCCGCCGCGGTAGATCCACGAAGCGACGATGGCCGCGAGCGCCATTGCCGTGATCACCGCCACCGTCAACTGGTCAGTTGAGCGAATCCCCCATCCTTGTTGTTGGCTCAAGTTGTGTTGCGAGTCGGCCACGGCGGGTGTCTGTTCACTTTGCGAGTGGATATCATGCAATGACGAATCTACAAGTGTTGCTGATCGAGGCCCGGATGACAAGGAAAGACTTTAAGCAAGTTGCGTGGGATGCCGCAACTATCGATGATTGTCGGCACCTAATTCGCTTGGCCGCTCGCGAGGATCTGGGTCGCAGTATCGATCTAACGACGGCCGCCCTCGTACCGCACGACGCGCGGGGAAGGGCGCATATTGTGTGCCGCGAGGCCGGCGTCGTGGCGGGGCTCCCAGCCGCCGAATGCGTGCTGGAGGAG
>CAUJKL010000838.1 GCA_963204995.1 Planctomycetota bacterium
CAAAAAGATTTCAAACCCTGAAAGGGTTTCACAGCATCATCCTTGTCGAACCCTTTGAGGGTTCCTCGGTGTCTTTGTTCGATGAATCCCAGGGTGCGCTGCGCGACCCTGGGCTTTGTTGTTAAAGTCCTTCGGACTGTGGGGCCGGATTTCCCAGACGACAAGTACTTGGCAAGGGGCGAAAGATGTGGGTAATGTCAAGGCACTCTGCCGGTGAGTTTTCCCGTGACTCTCTTGCGGCGGAGGTTTGATTTTGGGTGGAATGATGTACCCGCGATTCGGCTCGATCGGCATTCCTTCTGCGGCCTCGCAGACTGCCATCGCGGTTTGTCGCGCCAGCAACTCGATCAGTCGGTCACTATTGCACTCGCGGTTCGACTAACCGTTTTCCAGCATCCATTGCGTCGCAGCCCGCTGTAACTCGGCGGCGTTCTTCAAATCGAGTTTGCGTTTGATCTTTTCGCGATGCGTGTCGATCGTGTGGGGGCTCAGATGCAGCTGGCGGGCAATCGCACCGGTGGTGTTGCCGTGCCCAATCAATTGAAAAATCTCCAACTCGCGATCGCTTAACCGCTGGATGGGGTTGGCGTCGAGCGAGTCCTTGCTGCCGACTAATTGGCCGACCAGTTGCTGAGTCATCTTCGGACTGAGGTAACGCTGGCCGTCGATGACCGTTCGCAGCGCGTCAAGAACGTTGTCCTGCAATTCTCGCTTGTTGATGTATCCGTATGCACCAGCTCGCAGCGCGCGTTCGGCGTACAGCGACTCGTCAAACGCCGAAACCACCAGCATCTTGACGCTGGGAAACCGACTGTGGATCTCTTTGATCAAGTCGATGCCGTGGCTATCCACAAGTTGAACATCGATAAGGCAGACATCGGGACTGGTCGCTTTCACTTGAGCAAGCCCCTCGCTCACGCTGGAGGCTTCTCCACAGATCTCCATATCGGGCTGTGGTGCAATCCGTGCTGCCAGTCCCTCGCGCACAAGCGGATGGTCGTCGACCACTAGGATTCGTGTCTTGCGTCTGCTCGGAGCTCTCGTCCGCTCAGTCATTGTAAACTACCCCCCCGCAAAGTCGTGCAACTTACCAATGTTCCACCGTCTTTTCTGGGCACGACTTGTACCGTCGCACCGATCAGACCGGCTCGATAGTCCATGATCCGCAGTCCCATCCCAGGCCCATTCTCGCGCTGGGCACCGATGCCAATCCCGTTGTCAAGTACCTTCAAGGCAATGCTCTCGTCGTCTCCGGTCAGTGACAGCTCGATACGCTCGGCCTTGCCATGTTTGACGGCGTTGTTGATGGCCTCTTGGGCGATGCGGTACAGGTGCGTGGCCGAAAAGTTGTCCAACCTGTTAACGGAGCCCACACACTGGAAGTTGCAACGCACACTGTATTGCTCGCTGACGGTGGAAGCCAAGTCGGTCAGCGCCGACCGCAGGCCCTGTGCATCGACTTCGACGGGAACCAGACCGCGGGAAAGCAAATGGACGTGGTTGGCCGCTTCTCGAAGGCCCTTGGCCAATCGAGCGGCCAGGTCAGCCCGCGGACTGGACGCTTGTGTCAACGCTTCGGCTTGACTCTGCGCCAGCAAGCCCAATCCCGTGAGTTGTTGCTGGACGTTGTCGTGCAATTCGTGACCGATCCGCCGGTCTTCTTCAGCCGCGATTTCCAGTATCTGCTTCTGTAGCTCCCGGCGGTCGGAGATATCGTGAACGATGCCGGTGAATAGCCCCAGGTGGTCGACTTCGCTGACCGACAAGGCGACAGGAAATGTCGAGCCATCTTTGCGGCGGCCAATTACCTCACGACCGATGCCGATGATACGAGGCTGACCGGTTTCCAAATAACGGGCGATGTAACCGTCGTGTTCGTCACAGTACGGCGAAGGCATCAGGATCTTGACATTTTGACCGATGAGTTCCGCTCGCGAGTAGCCGAACATCGATTCCGTCGCGGCATTGACCCCTTCGATGATCCCTCGCTGGTTGATCGTAATGATGGCGTCGGCGGCCGTGTTCAGGATTGCACGCATCCGCTCTTCGTTCTCACGCAGCGACCGTTCCGCCTGCTTGCGCTCGGTGATGTCTTCTGCGATGGCCGCAATTCCAGTCGGCTGACCCGACGTATCGGTGAGCAATGAAAACGTCAAAAGCACGGGTATCAATTCGCCGCTCTTGGTCACGCGAATCGCTTCCACCCCTCGGACTTCTTCGCCTCGGATACAACGCTCCTTCAATTCATCGCGCTGCGAATGTTGTTCGGAAGGCACCAATTTCTTGATCGAGTGTCCAATCAGTTCGTCACGAGTCCAGCCGTATTGCAGTTCCGCAGCCCGGTTGATGTCCGTGATGCAACCGGACAGGTCCATGATGAAGATGGCGTTGGCAGCGTCCAAAAACACTTTCGACAGTCGCCGCAAGTCATCCTCCGCCCGCTTTCGTGCGGTGATGTCGCGATGAATGGCGATGAAGTTCGTGTGGTTCCCGTCGGCGTCGAACAGCGGAGTGATGAACAACTCGGCATCGTAGGTCGTGCCGTCCTTTCGATAGTTGACCAACTCGCACAAGTGAGAGCGTTTCTTGGACAACTCTTGGCGGAGTCGCGCGATGGTCTGCTGGTCAGTCCTCGTCCCTTGCAGCATCCGCGGCGTTTGGCCGATCAATTCTTCCGCTGTGTAGCCCGTAATGCGACAGAGCGCCTCGTTGACATACACGATCTCCGGTCCGGGCCAGTCTAAGTGATCGCTAGTGATCATCACCCCTTCGCCTAAACTCGCCATCGCCTCTGCCAACAGCCTGACTTCACACGTCTGGTCGGCGACGCGCTGTTCCAGCGTTTCATTAAGTTGACGAATGTCTTCTTTGGCTTTGCTCTGCTGAGTGACATCGATCAGCGCGGTGCGGCATTGCCGTGCGCTGTCACTCTCGAACACCATGCTCTCCAGACGCACGACCAACGACTTACCATTCGCCGGTTGCATCTTCAGCTCGCAGACGTGTTTCGTTTCCTGGTCGTGCGAGAAGACCGCTCGCCGATGCAGGTAGAAGTCGTCTTGGGCCTCCCGGGTGATCCAAGTCGAGAGATTCTTACCGATCATTGTTTTTCGCTCCGCGCCGAGCAGCGTTGCCGCGGTCAGGTTGGCTTCGCGGATCATGCCATCTTTGTCGAGCGTCGCGTAACCGACCGGGGCAAAGTCGTACAGATTGGAGTAACGATCACGCGAGTGAGCTAGATCGAGTTGAGCCTGACAAAGCTCGTCATTCTGGATCTCGAGTTCCATTTGATGGACATTCAACTCGTGAACCAGCGCCTGTACGTCGGCGGTGGGCAAGGTCGGCAGTTCCGACGGCTTGGCACGCAACAACTCCTCTGCTCTCGCGCGGAGCGAGTAAGCCGGAGTCGATCGAGCGGGCGTTTTCTTCTTGGCCATCAAGCTCTCATGCGTCGGGTCTAAATGTGGCACCAGCACAAACGACATTCCGCTGTCGACTGGCATGCCGCTGAAGAACTTCTTGAACGCCGACAAGCCGCCAGCCGACGCACCAATTCCGACGACGGGTACGCTAGCGTTGGCGGAGTCAGCAGAACCGACCGGAGTCGGCGCGACTGATTTGCTTTTGACGCGACGCCGCTTGCCCTTCGCGGCATTGCCCGTCGTGTTTCGTTTGGTGGTCTTCTTTTTGGCCATTTATCCTAGCGCC
>CAUJKL010000839.1 GCA_963204995.1 Planctomycetota bacterium
TACATTGGAGAGCGAATAATTGGTGCCAAGTCGAAAAATACCAAAGCGGCGATGAATCGTCGCACTCCAAAAAGTGCAAAACTCGAACTAAGACACAGCCAATTCTGCGTCGATGGTATCGGATTTTGAATGTTGAGACGGATCTGACTCCGATATTTCCACCAGCGAGCAACCGTCCGAATCACTCAAAAACACCCGGTTCCGTCCGGCTTCCTTCGCCTGGTAGAGCGCTTGGTCTGCGGCATGCACGAGCTCGTCGGTGATGCCATAGTTTTCCGTGGAGGCCACACCGATACTCGCAGTGACTTTCAACTTTGTTTCGATCGCCAGACGTACGCGTTCGCAAAAGAGACAAGCCCCGCCCAATGGTGTCTCGGGCATCAAGATCACGAACTCTTCGCCACCGTACCTCGCGACGATGTCGGTCTCGCGGGCCATGTCGCGGAGCAGCGCTCCGACGGTCGACAAGGCGTTGTCACCATGCAGATGACCGTGAGTGTCATTGATCTTCTTAAAGTGATCCAGGTCGATGATCGCCAGCGAGAAGTGTTTGCCATAGCGATTGAAAAGCGCGCGGAAGCTCGCGAGCGATTGATCGAACATCCTGCGATTGCCAACTCCCGTCAATGCATCGATGCGAGATTCTTGGAGGTTTACCAACACGTTTGACTGCTGCTTAATCTGGTCGTATGCCCGAGCCACTTGATCGGCGAGTGCCAGTGTTGGCTTCAGAATGCGTTCGGCCTCGATCGAGAAGTCGTCCCAGTTTGCGTTTCGCTTTCCCTGTGAAGCGGCGTTAACTCGTTCCTTGAATTGGACGACCTGTTGCTGGTGCTGCTGAACCGCTTGTTGTAATTGGGCGGCGATCCCTTCGAACTCCTGAATGATCGCCTTGGCACGCTGCATGTCGCGCTCCGCAGTCTTGCACTCAGCCGACTGAGTTCGTCGCAATTTACCGACGGCAAAGCCGAAGATGGCAGTCAATGTCAGACCAAGAATATCCATTCCACTTAAATCGAAGAGCATGGTATCACCCCGAAGCCGACTTTCCGTTTGTGATCGATGCGAGCGCTGCCCAGATCCAAGCCGCTGACACTGGCTAGACCCCCGCGACATGGCTACAAATCGTGTTGCCGACAGAAGTATAGGTTACGTCGACTGCGGAAAGAGCCCCTTCGCTCATCGTTCATTAGATCGAATCGCGGGCGGCGAGTCGCTCTGTAGCGGATCTATCGATTGCGAGGCCGTTCTCGATCGCATCTCGGTGAGTTTCACCGAGATGTAGACATCGGATCAAGTGCTACAGGCGGCGGTCTGACACCGGGATTTGGCGAGTTGCGCAGCCAACTTCACCGCCTCAAACATACTGGTTGGCGCCGCCTTCCCTTGCCAAGCGATGTCCAAAGCGGTGCCATGATCGACGGAGGTGCGAATGATCGGCAGTCCGAGCGTGACATTCACTGCGATATCAAAAGCGAGTGCTTTGAGCGGAATATGACCTTGATCGTGATACATACAAACGAAGCAGTCTGTCTCGCGGCGACGTCCGGGTAGGAATGCCGTGTCGGGTGGAAGCGGGCCTTCGATGTTGATACCGCAGGCTCGCGCCAGCTCGATCGCGGGCGTAATAATTCGTTCTTCTTCGCGGTTTCCGAACAATCCATCTTCGCCAGCGTGAGGATTGAGAGCGCACACGACTAGCTTTGGCGGCCGACCACGCAATTGGCTCATCGCCGTGTGGCTGATCTCGATCACTTCCAGAATCCGCTCGACCGTCAAAAGAGCAGGCACATCGCGATATCCCACATGCGTCGTGACAAAGCTGCACGTAATCTCGTCACACGTGAGCATCATGCAGATTCGATCGGACTGCGTCTCGGCGGCGAAGATTTCGGTGTGGCCAGGGAAGTGAATGCCAGCAGCGTTCAAAGCCTTCTTGTGAATCGGGCCAGTTGCGACAGCGTCGACTCTTCCGGCAATCGCTGCATCAATAGCTGCTTTGATGTAGCGATACGACGCACGTCCCGTCAACTCGCTGACGACGCCAGCCGTAAAATCGTTGGAACGATCGTCGGAAAAGTCGATGATCGTTGGTTGCGTGAATTCGTCTTTGCCTTGCTCCCATTCCGCAAAGCTTACGACGCTCGGGAGCGTTCCCAACTCACATTGATCCGCCACGCGAGCAAGTACGACCGCATCGCCGAAGAGGAGCGGCACGCACCGCTCTTGCGTGGGCGCATGCGACAGGAGGCGCAAGCAGACTTCGGGCCCGACACCAGCCGGGTCACCCATCGTAACGGCGATTCTGGGGAGATGTATCGTCATACGATTAGTAGCCTACCGCCGCGCCGTCCTTGCGAGTCTCAGTGGCACCGTGCAGGACACCGTTCTCGCGATCAATCAGAATACCTTGATATCCACCAAAGGCTCCCTTGGCTCGCACGACTTGATGGCCTTTCGCTCGCAGGGCCTCCACCGTTTTGTCGGAGATGCCGGATTCGACTTGTACGGTCCCCGAGCCTTGCGCCGCGACTCCAGTCGGTTCTGCGCTGCCGAGATGCCGAATGCGCGCCGCGTCTCCAGCAGCTTGCACGTTCAAGCCGAAGTCGATCAGGTTAACAACAATCTGAGCATGACCCTGCGGTTGCATGTCACCACCCATGACACCGAAGCAAAAGTACGGTTCACCATCCTTGGTCAGCATCGCTGGAATGATCGTATGGAAGGGGCGTTTGCGCGGCTCGTAAACGTTCAAGTGTCCCTCTTCGAGCGCGAACAAGGCGCCCCGATTCTGCAGAACGAAGCCAACATCGCCCGGAACGATCTGCGAACCGAAGCCGTGGTAGTTGCTTTGAATGAACGAACAGCAGTTGCGATCCTTGTCGACGACGGTCAGATAGATCGTGTCGCCATGAACGAGTTTCGGATCACCCGCAGGGACGTCTGTTGCTGCCTTGTTCAAGTCGATTCGCTTCACCTGGCGAGCTGCGTATTCCTTGGAGATCAGCTCCGCTGTCGGCAGATTGTTGAACGCAGGATCTGCGTAGAACTTGGCACGGTCTGCAAACGCGAGTCTTGTTGATTCGACAAACAGATGCAAATACTCGGGGCTGCCGAGCCCCATCGATTTGATGTCGAACGGCTCCAGTGTATTCAGAATCTGTAACGCGGCGATTCCCTGGCCATTGGGTGGCAGCTCCCAAAGGTCATAGCCACGATAGTTCGTCGACACAGGCTCGACCCATTCGGACTCGTGTTCGATAAAGTCTTGCATCGACAGGAAGCCGCCATTTGCTTCGCTGAACGCAACGATCGACTTCGCGATGTCACCTTGATAGAAAGCCTCGGGGCCACCTCGCGCTATCTTGCGATAAGACTCGGCAAGCCGCGGGTTCTTGAACAGCTCACCGAACTTTGGTGCTCGCGCACCATCGACAAGATACGTCTTTGCCGAGTCGGGCCATTCCTTCAGCTTCGCAGTGGCCCCGCTCCACGAGCCAGCGATTACTTCCGCGACGGGAAAACCTTCCTCCGCCGTTGCGATCGACGGCGCAAGCAATTCGTCAAATGGCTTGCTCCCAAAGCGATCATGCAACTCCTGCCAACCGCTAACGCAGCCAGGCACCGACCATGACAGCGGCCCATACGTTGGGATCTGTTTGTGGCCCAATCGCAGGAACTCGTCGTGAGACAGATTGTTGGGACTACGCCCACTGGCATTCAACCCGTAGAGCTTTTGCGTCTTGCTGTCCCAGTAGATCGCAAACAGGTCGCCACCGATCCCACAGCTCATCGGCTCGACCAAGCCGATCATCGCACTCGCAGCGATGGCCGCGTCGGCTGCGTTGCCGCCCGCCTTGAGAATGTCGAGTCCGGTTTCGGCGGCGAGCGGATGGCTGGTCGCGACAATTCCATGCTTGGCGAGTACCACGGAGCGACTTTGATGGGGATCACCAACCGGGCGATCGTACCCGGCCGCGCGTAGGGCACTGCGACTGTCGGCAAAGAACTCGGTCATGAGGCAACTCGACGCGATGAACAGTGAGAGAGTGAGCAGCGCGTAACGCGTCATCGCTTGAACCTCCAGAGTGCGCAGACAACAAGTTCGTTTGTACGCTGCGATTCGCTTGAAAGCAACAAGCGACGGAGTGAACTCGATTTGAAGTGATTCTCGAAAACCTAAAGCGTGCCACGGGCTCTGCCAGTGCGTCACTGGCAGAGGCAGTGGCACACAAGCGGTCAGCTTCCGAGGAGCCTAGAACCGTCCAACCTAAGCCTAAGCGCTTTGCTTCGCCTTCTTGATCAAGTGCTGCATCCGCGACTTCGTGCGAGCCGCTTTGTTTTTATGGATGACGTTCGATTGGCCAGCTCGATCGAGCCGCTTGGTAGCGACCTGCATCTCGGATTCCGCTTTGCTGACGTCGCCCGCTTGGACCGCTTCGCGAACCTTGCGAAGTTGTGATCTTAGTGCCGACTTGACGGCTTTATTGCGGTCACGTCGTACTACGTTTTGACGAAGTCGTTTTTTAGCACTCTTGGAATTTGGCATGGCTGCTTACGGGAAAGGCTCTAGGGGTCGAAAGTAATGTTCGCGGGACGCAACGTCCTTGTCGCAAAGTTGAATCAACCTTTATGGCGAATCTCGCGAATCTTGTCTAGCCGGGGAGCGGCGTCCTTGTAGGCTGGATCTATGGCGACCAAGGTGGAAAGCTGCTCTTCGGCGGCGGCGTAGTTGTGTAATCCGGCCGCCAAAGTGCCGCTGCGGTATCTCGCAAGCTTTTGCAGCTCAATGTCTTCCGTCGTCGTTGCGACTTGCACCGCCTGCAGGTAGCTTTCCAACGCTTTGTCGTATTGCTTGGTTCGCTGGAGGCATTCCCCCAACTCCAATAAGCCACTGGCCTGCCGACTATCTAGCGTTGCTGCCTCCGCCAAGATCGGGATCGCCTCCCGATAATTGCCTGCTTTCCGGAGACGAACGCCAAGCTGGAATTTGGCCTCAAGATCGTTCGGATACCGCTCGGATCGGGCGCTGAAGACCTCCAGCTCGTAGCGATTCAAGTCCTGCTGAAGCTGTCCCACCAGCTGTGCAGCCGCTTCATCATGGCTGGCCACCGCACGTTTCTCGGCGATTGCGATTTGCTCTTGTTTCCGTAGGATCTCGATGTCCTCGAGTCGTTCGCGCGCTTTCAGGTTCCCCCCAGATGCCGAGATCGCTTTGGTCAACACAAAAGCGGCGTCGCCAAGTCGCTGTTCGGCAATATGAATGTCGGCCAGCTCGAAATAGCTGTCGACATCGGTTGGATTGTTGGCGACCGCTCGTTCCAATTCCTGCCTGGGTGTGAGCCTGATCTCGCGCCGCTCCGTCGATGACTCGACAACTCCTTTAGCCTCCGCCTCTGCTTGGCGCTGTGCTCGCCTGCGTACACTGGGACGTGTATCTTCTTGCTCGCGAGTCCGGCCGACCGTCTTTTCGATCTGAAGTTGGGAAATCATCCGCTGAGCTTCATCGTCGCCTCGCTTTGCTTCGTCGACACGCGTCCAGCAGCTAATTGCTTGATCGAATTGCCCGATGCGAGCGAGTGATATCGCACAGTGCCGGTTGACATCCGCGTCCATGGGGTTCGGAACCAATGCATTCTTCAAATAACGCAGTTCGGTTTGATAATAGCCAAAGGCCGCACAAGCTTCTGCTGCAGCACGCAGAACCACCACGTCCCATGGGTTCGACTTCAGAGCGGCCGGAACAAGCTTCAAGACGAGTTCCCAGTCTTCTCGCGCGACTGCCTTCTTGATCGGGCCTTTGCCACCGAAGTTGAGCATTGCGCCGCGTTTGTTATTGTTAAACTTCCGGTGCAAGTTTTCTAGAAATGCTTCGAGATAGACAGTGTTAGCAGGATCGCGAAGTACGCATTGCACGAGAAACGAGTGGACATAATCGAAGTCGTACTTCTCCGTGGTCATCAACTTCGTGCCCTGCTCGTAGCACTCTTGAAGTCGACGTCGAAGCTTGGGAGAGATCGCCTCCTCGTCGGGGTGGTCGGATGCAGCGGTAGACGAATCCTGCGTCATACGGTTGCTTTCGTGCGTGCGATGCCGGTTAATCGGAGCCTGAGTATTCGCCTTATTCTAACCCGCTAAAGCTGCGTCAGCCAACCGCCATGCTGCAACAGCCATGCTGCGAATGCTCAAACCCAATCGAGCCCCGTCTTCATCTTGACTCGATCCACGTAATCGCCGAGCAATCCGCCGATCACATCCCAACGTGCGGGTCGGCGGACTTCGATGTCGCCGTGTTCATTGATTCGCACAATCGTATCGTCCTCGACACCCGCAGCTTCCAAATTACTGTGGTTCAGTTCGTCGTTATCAACGATCTGGCTCAATGTTTTGCCAGTCATTTCCATAAATCGCATAGCTCGGATCGCCTCATTGCTAAATCGGTAATTCTGTCGGGCGAAGCAAAGACAAGAGATCGCTCGCCCGCTGACAGGCTCAAGTCTAATCCAGCCGCTGGGGAAGTTGAAGCACGCGACGGCGTTAACTCGTGGCGTTTTTTGCCAGCGTTTGCCTCACCGCTTCGCACAAGCTTAACATCCGGTCGACGTCCAGTTCTTCCGCGCGGGCGGTGGGACCAAGTTCCTGAGCTTCCAGCACGGCATCGACCTGCGGCTTCGTGAGTTGCCCCTTCATCGCGGCGACTAAAACACTGCGCAAGAACTTACGCCGATGGAAGAACATCGACCGCACGAAGGTATGAAAGAATTCAAGATCCGGAATCTGCTCGCGTCGCTCCATATTCGGAACGATCTGCACGATCACCGAATCGACTTTCGGTCGTGGCCAGAAGACTTGCGGCGGCAGAGTTCGAAGGATCCGGGCATCACACTGGGCCTGAATCCAAATGCTCAACGCGCTGTAATCTTTGGTATGCGGCTTCGCGACGATGCGATCTCCCAGTTCCTTTTGGATGGTAACCGTCATCGATACCGGCACGAAGGGCGTGGACAGCAAGTTCGAGATGATCGGTGTCGCAATGCAGTATGGCAAGTTGGCAGCCAACTTCAGCTGTCGCCCTGGCTCCTCGGCCAGCTTGGCTTGTACGGTTTCGATGATGGCCGGATGAAGATGGTTCTTGTTCTTCAATGCATCATGGCGGAGCATGGTTACGTTATCGAAGCCGTCAAGCACCTCCGACGCGAGTTGCTGCAAGTGCTTGTCTATTTCAACGGTCACGACGGCCGCAGCCCGCTCGGCCATCAACGCGGTCAGCGAGCCCAGCCCCGTGCCGACTTCCAACACCACGTCGCGGTCAGTGATACCTGCTTCCATCGCCAGAATCTCAAGCAAGTTGAGATCGATCAGGAAGTTCTGCCCGCGTCGCTTATCCGGTTCGAGACCGACTTCGCGGAAGCGTTGCATCAGGAAGGAAGCAGTTTGGCGCGGGGCAGCGGACATGGGCAGATTCGTACGAGAATGTTTTGAATGACCCGTTCAACATACGGGGCCGGGGAGGGAAGCGGAAGTGCGGCAGGTCGGGGGCTGGCCAGAATCCAGAGCGTCACAAGGAGCAACGCGCCCGCCGTTAGACCGCGATTTCGTGACGACTTATGCGGGGCGCGCGGTGAACTTAACGCCCAGAACTCGGGCAAACCTCATGTTCGTTTCGATCTGAGCACGAAGTCACCATTAAGAACGGCGTGAAGTATCAGAAACGGGCTAACTTCCCCAAAGATTGTGTCATCGCGGACAACGACCCGATCTTGCAGTACCTGCGATGGTTCTGGCAGAAGGACGATGGCTGGAACGCGTTGAACACGCGGGCCGATCAAGGACTGAAACAACACATCAGCCGCAGTGAGCGGGTCCCCGACTACGCACCGCCGCCCGACTGCAGGCCTACCGAACCAGCGGAAAGCGCTGCCGCTTCGGGAGACCTGCGGTCGCATGCTTCGGCGAGGTCGGGAGACCAGCGCCGAGCGCGAGCGAGGGCGAGGGTGAGGCAGGCACACTTAGAACGGAACATCGAAATCCGGTCCATCGACCGTCGGCGTTCGCAAACGCTCGTCGATTCGGCTCTGTAAATCCGCTGCGCGGTTGACAAGCTCTGCGTGTTTCGCGGCGAGTTGTTCGAGAGTTTGTTTGAAGCTTTCGGCAGAAGCGATCACCTCATCGGGCAACGATGCATTGCGGTATTGGCGAAAGGCGGCATTGAGTTGATCGATGTCTGCTTGATCGGCTTCGGCGAACTTCAAGGAGCTAACCAGTTCAGCGACTAAGAACGCCATTCCGAGATGACCAAACGAGTCTCCGGGAATCCCCTCGTCGCTGATCGATCCGCCGTGCCATACGGAAGGGAACGCATCTTCGTCCGTTTCTCCCGATTCTTCGCGACGTTTCCGGTCAGCTTCGATCCTCGCGTTCATTTCCTCCCATTCCCGCTGTTGAGCCTCCCAAGCCTCTCGCGTGGAATGCATCGAAAATGCGAATTCGTCATCAAGCTCCAAGGCATGTCCATCGAAGTGTGCGATGCTCGGGCCAAACATACCACTGGCCATCATCTCGCAGATCGGACAATCACAGTCGATGACATGGCTCCCGCCATCATTGACGAGCGGGATACGAATGCGATCGCAGCGGATGACCTCTGCCGGCGGCCGACCGCCTTCGAAGGGACTCTCAAGCCAATCCGTTAGAAACTGGTTCATTGCGTCCGCAAGATTCTTCCCCGCAGCAACATCGTCGATCCGACGTTTGTCATCCAGTAGCCATTGCCACCCAGCCTCAATCGTTTCGCGGCAAGCCTCGAAATATAGAACCACTTCGTGCCGCCCTATCGCCGCCGTTTCGTAAGTCGACAGTTCCATCGGAATCGGCACGGGATCTTCGCCTTGATAGACGCGAAAAGTCTGCCCACCCGCCAAGTCATCGATCCACTCCATCCCACCGTGCAAGCGGTCTCGCGGGATGCCGCCTCCTAGATCATCGCAGGGCGTCATTAACCAGTCGCGATGCACCTCCAACGTGATCTCATGACTTCCGCAAGGGCTCCCCTCCCAGTTCTCGCCGATCCATTGCTTGCCCTCGCGGATCGCCCTCAACATCTGGGCGGCAAAGAAGTTCGTCATGGCCGAACCCCATAACACATCGCGGCGCGGATCTGGGGTATTGAGCGCTGTCTCACGCTTGCTACGCAGCACCACGGGATCCACGTGTTGCAACAGTTCCCACCACGGCGGCAGAACGGTGGTTTGTGTCATGGGGCCATCTTCATCGATCGGTGTGCAACGCAGTCGCAGCAGCGGAAACTCGCCCCCCGTTATCACTCGCCTCTGAATCAAGTCCAAGGCGAACCAGACCGGTGCATCCGCCAGCGAGTCGATCGCCTCGTCCATGTTCGTCAAGCGAAAGGGCAACGCGTCGGCGAACTCCGTATTCTCTGGATGGAACTTGTATCGTTGCCAAACCATCGCCACGTCGTTCCAGTTTGCCGGATCATCCGCAGAACACCCTTGTAGCGCCAAGGCATCTACATCGTTGAGCGGTGATAGAACGCGAACGGTCTCGTCATCGACTATCACTGCGGCACATTGATGGAATAACGGTGAATGACTTTCGGACATGCGACTGCTCCTTTGCAACGGTGGATTTGCCTGCCAAGCACAAGTGATGTCGGTGACCTATTGTCTTATCAGCCCAGCCACGAGAAGTCCAACGAATATGAAGTCCAACGAATATAAGGAGACGACGAATACCGCCATTAGACCTGTCCGTTTTACCCTACCCGAGCAAGTTGAGATCGATCAAAGAATTCTGCACGCGCTGCTTATCGGGTTCGAGAGCGACTTCGCGGAAGCGTTGCATCAGGCAGGAAGCAGTTTGGCGCGGGGGCTGCGGACATTGGCAAGTCAGTTCGAAAATAGTAGCAGCTGAAGGCTTCAACATACGGGGTAGGGCAGGGCAGAGGAGCGAAAGGACCGGCTTTCCGTTTATCAGCCCACGTTTTCGCATTCCAGAAAGGGGAATAAGTCCAACTATACTCATCTTGGAGCTCTCCCCCGTTCTCGTTTCCCGTGCAAGTTCATTCTGTACGCAATATCTTTTCCATCTTTCGCCCTTTCGCCAATTCATCTACCAACTTGTCCAGGTATCGGACCTTCTGCGTTAACGGATTCTCAATCTCTTCAACCCGATAGCCGCAGATTACACCGGTAATAAGGTGTGCCTTGGGGTTCAATTTGGCCTGCTGAAAGAACTGCTCAAACGTCACCTCGTCTTTGATGTATTTCTGCAGTGTCTTTTCGGTGAATCCCGTCAGCCATTTGATCACCTGATGCAATTCCTCTTTGGTCCGGCCTTTCTTTTCAACCTTCGCAAGGATGTGTGGGTACACGAAAGCAAACGTCATTTTCGCAATTCGTTCATCGTGGTCGTAGGTACGGTTCATGCCTGTGCCCCTCGCTACACAGCTCGGTCTGTCAGTAAGTGCGACTGGTTGTTGCGGAAATCCTCGACGGCCTCCTGCTCACGGCGTGCAGCTTGCTCGATCACAGCCCGATGGTCCTCGAAATAAGCCAGGGCACTATAAACTTGGGCCAGCGACAAGTCGGGGTAAACCGTGGCGGCGATCTCTTCCGGTGTATAGCCGCCCTGGTCGCGCGCCAGCACGACGTCGCGCACTCGAATCCGCAACCCTTCGATGTGTGGTTCGCCTTGAAACAGACTCGGTGTGCAAACAATGTGCGGGTATGAAACGGCGATAGACATGGACCTACATCGTTAACAATGAAAGCGTTGTTATATCAGTACGACTCTAGCGACCAACGGGAGCGGGTTGTGTCCAACCGAGCGACAGCTCGCATTGGCTGCGGCCCTGCCG